>JBDNDI010000002.1:0-25695 GCA_046719195.1 Spirochaetales bacterium
TTTTCCATAATTGACGCAGTTCTTCTACCCCACCAACAGGGGCATAGGCTACGGATTCTACGGGTGAAAGGGGAGCGGTCAAAGCCTGAATAGAAGGGAGAATCATGGGTTGACCTTGTTCGTAAGCCATACCAATGGTGGCATTATGTCGGGTGGCCTTTTTTGTAGCTTCTGCTCCCTGGGCTACAATGCCTTTAGGAAAGTACATGCGCTTGCCGGTTTCGGATAATAGACGAAAAGCAACGGAATCTTTCAAAATAGTGTTTAGTTCCTGGGCTAATGGATTCATGAAATATCCATACCATGCTACAATGCCCCTGTCAAGGAAGGATTTTATTATGCGCCATGCCCTCACCAAACTACTTTTTCCTACGGCACCTACAATCGTAAGTATTGTTACTCTATCTATGCTCGAGTTTATTTTCCGTGCAAGGGGAGTAGGATTCGATATTCTAGGGCCTCTTTTGTTGTTTGGAGTAGTTTTTAGTACGGTATTTATTGAAGGCATTCAAGGTTACTACACCGCTTTAGGAATTTCCTTAGTAAGTTGGCTTATGGCAACGTCTGGAGAGTATAGGGCAGTACAGATAATTAGTATTACCATGATAGGAGTTTCTTTCTGCGTGGCTCGGCTGAAGTACCTGAGGTACAAAGCCCAAATTTACTCGGAGCAATCGGAATTGCTGTATCATCTCAGTAGAGACCTAACTAGGAAAAATGGTAAAGAGGCAATCCTTGCCTCTGCGTCTTACCTCTTAAAAAAAGAAGTACCAGACCTTCTTAATTTCTACTTAGTAGAGGGAAGTCAAATAGTCTATTGGGAAGAGAAAGGGGAGGAAGGAACATTAATCCCTTTGGATGAACATCTGCGTCCTCTTCCGGACTGGGTGTACCGAACGGGCGAGCCTGCAGGTAGGGGTACGGAAACCCTTGCCGGGGCTGAGGCACTCTTTCTTCCTTTAGGAACCGAAAAAAAAAGGTTTGGGGCAATGAGTGTCCAGTTTAAAGATCCTGCGGATTACTATGATGAGCATAAGAAGGAAATGTACCAAACTATTGCAAGGCAGATCGGGGAAGCTCTAGCAAGGGACCAGGAAGCAGTAGAAGGTTTTGAGTCGAACCTGCAGGAAGAGGGGGAGAAACTCCGGAATTCTCTTCTGCGATCCTTATCTCATGACCTAAGAACCCCTCTTACAGGAATCCAAGGGTCTATCGAATTGTTAAAGATGAAGTTGGGGGAAGGAGATACATCGGAAAACCGGGAATTATTAGAGAGCGTTTCCGAAGAACTAGGTTGGCTTTCTAGAATGATGGACAATATCCTTAGCCTAACGCGGTTCGAATCTGAACGGGTCATTTTAAGGAAAGAATCCGAGTCTGTCGAAGATGTGGTAGGTTCAGCTGTAAGGATCCTTTCTAAACGGTTGGCTCAACATCCCTTACAAATTCACCTACCGGATTCTATTTTAATGGTACCTATGGAAAGTGCTTTGATTGAACAAGTATTGGTAAACTTATTGGATAATGCGGCAAAATATTCAGAACCGGGCACTCCTATAGAGATAGAGGTTACCGAAGAAGCCAACTATGCAGTATTTACCGTTGCTGATAGGGGCAAGGGGATTCCACTGCAAGACCTAGACCGGATTTTTGAGAAATTCCAACGGGGAAATCCGGAAGATATACGGGGCATTCGGGGAACGGGCTTAGGTCTATCCATTTGTAAAGCTATAGTAGAAGCCCATGGGGGGACCATCCAAGGTATCCCTAGAGAGGGAGGTGGCACCCTATTTCGTTTTACCTTACCTTTGGAGGTGGAATTAGATGGATCACGCACCCCTTATACTCATTATTGAAGACGAAAAGGCAATCCGTAATTTTCTGCGTTCCGCTCTTCAAACCCAGCAGTATAGAGTGTTAGAAGCTGTAAAAGGTAAAGAAGGATTGGCTTTGGCTGCTTCACATGTACCGGATGTTGTGCTTTTAGACTTAGGTCTTCCTGACTTGGACGGGTTAGAGGTTATTCGAGAATTGCGCACTTGGTATTATGCTCCTGTTATTATTCTATCTGCCCGGGGACAAGAGAGGGACAAAATTGCAGCTTTAGATGCAGGAGCCGATGATTACCTTACTAAACCTTTTGGAGTGGGGGAACTTTTAGCAAGAATACGGGTAGCTCTGCGGAACCGGGCAAGAAAACAGGTAGAAGAAGGGGAAAATCCTGTATTTACCGTGGGGGGGCTACGGGTAGATTTAGAATCCCGAAGAGTGTTTGTAGACGGCAAAGAAGTTCACCTAACCCCTATTGAATATCGGCTCCTTGTCGTATTGGTGAAAAATGCGGGTAAAGTGCTTACCCATACCTACTTACTCCGGGAAGTATGGGGTCCTGGCAGTGGGGATCAGCTCCACTACGTAAGAATTTACATGGCCGGATTAAGGAAAAAGCTTGAAAAAGACCCCGCCCGTCCACGTTATATTTTAACTGAGGTAGGGGTTGGGTATCGTTTGGCAGATGAATAGGGTTAATTGTACTGCTCAAGGAATATATCCAGAGCAGCAAAGAAGAAAATTAAAATCATCGGGCCTAGAATAATTCCTTGGAATCCGAAGTATTGCAGAGCCCCCAAAATAGAGAAAAAAATTAGTAAGGGGTGAATTTTGATACGGTCTTTTAGTATTAAAGGGCGGAGAAAGTTATCTACGGTGGATACAAAAAAGGTGCAGAGAAGTGCTAATAGTATAGCTTTTCCCACTGCGCCGTGTAAGAGTTTTAGAATAACTACAGGAATCCAGATACCTGCTGCTCCAATCATAGGAATGAAAGAAAAGAAGAGTACAAGAAGGGAAAGTATCAGGAAGGCAGGAACTTGGAAAATATAGAACAAAACCCCTGCAGCAACTGCCTGATATAAGGCAACAAGAAAGTAACCTGTTACAAGATGCTGGGTGGTTTCTCTGAATCGCTGAATAAAGATAGATAGGTGGTTTTTATTGATAGGGACTGCCCGCATAAACAGACCCAGCAGATACTTCCCGTCTACTAATAGGAAAAAGATGGTAAATACCATAAATGCGAGGGTGAGAATAAAGTTCGCTATATTCTTTGCCATGACCGTAGCAAGGGTAATGAGTTTGTCCGCTCCCTGTCTTATGATTGTAAGGATTTGTTTAGCTAGATCTATCTGGGAAAGATCAATCATGTTAAAGGTAAGTTCTTTTATGGTAAGAACAAGGGGATCTTCTCCCTGAAATACTAAGCCTTTTGTACTCCTTTTCACAACGCCTTCTAAAAGGTGGAGAAGTTGAAAACTTTGCCGGAAAGCGCTCTGTAGCACAAAAAGGAAGGGTGTAACAATGAGGGAAATTATGAGTAGGGAAAATATGGCAGCAAGGACATTTTTATACGCCGTGTACCAACGGAAACTCTCGGGCACCAACCGAAGACCTTTTTGGTAGAGGGGATTTACTAAAATAAAAAAAAGTAAAGACCACAGGAGGGTGGAGAGAAAGGGACTAAAAATTAAAAGAAGAAGGAGGGTAAGCCCTAAAAAAAGCAATAAGAACATTAGTTTTTGCAGGTCTAACTTTTCCACGATTTTCATCTTATCGGATTTCTTTGGCAAAGAAAAGTGATCCTTTAGGCAAAGACGTGGCCAACCAAGGATTTGGATCTCCCCCCTGGTGCTTTAAAGCTAGAAGGGCACTTCGTTTAAGAGTAAAGGGAGATATCCATCCCACATCAAGTACGGTAGAACGAAAAAGAATCTTTTTTAATAAATCTATCGGTGTATCCAATACCTGAACTAGATCCACACTACTTCCCAGAAACCCCTGGGTTGAAAGAGTTGCTAGGTCCAGAGATTTGATAGGGTTAGTAACGGTATTGTAGGGGCAAGCCTCCTGGCAGATGTCGCATCCATAGAATAAATTGCCCCAAGAAAACTGAATATCTCTGGGTAGGGGAAGGGAATGGGAAGCATAGGTTTGTAAACATCGTAGGGTATTTAAATGACCGGTAACCTCTAATGCTCCTGTGGGGCATGCTTCCTGACATTTCCGGCAAGTGCCACAAAGAGGAAACGCCTTGGATTTTAATGGGTAAGGCTCAAACGGTACTTCGGGTATGCGGTCAGGTAAAGGCTTTTTTCCCCTTTGCTCTGAAAAAAGGATCCCGCCGAGCACAAGGAAGGAACCAAAGCCCGGAACTAGAATTAACGAATTTTTCCCCCTTTGTCCTAACCCACTGTAATAGGCAAAGTGTTTTTCCGGATAGGAAGAATTGCAAAATATTCTATTTCCTTCTTTAGGAAGGAAGTTTTGCAGTTGAAGGGTATGAAGAATATGTTTAAGCCTTTTTACTAAAATTTTGTAATAGTTGTTTTGTGCAAAGGCTCCTACTTTTCCCAAGAAAGTTTCCGAAGATGCGGTAAAGGTCGTAGAAGAAAAGGTACCCCCCCTGCCATGGTACAGGCCTGTAATAAAACCTACCCTATTTCTATAGCGAAACAATTTAGGGGGTAGCAACCCTGAGTTCTGGGCTTCCTCTTCCAAGGAGTCTAAAAAATCTTTCATTGACAAAATTCTCCAATTTTCATACCATTACAGACAATGAGGTTGCAAATTACCCCGTTTTTAGTAGCTCCCTTGGGATCTTCTTCAGAAGAAAATAGCCCCGAACCTTTAAAAGAAACGCCTCCTCCAAAAAGCAATTTTTTCGAACGCCTCATTGGCCTTATTTTTGGCTTTGGTGACCCAGAAAAAGAGAAAAAAAGGCTATTAAAAAACATAGCAAAGGAGTTAAAACGAAGCAAGCATAAGTTCTACTCCCCGAAAAATAAACAAGTCTTACCTCCCCTTGCACAATTTTTTTACGAAATTTACAAAGTGGTGGGTTCTGCCCAGGTATTACTTCAGAATGCGCAATCTTCTGGCGCTCTACGCAGCTTAATTATCGAAGCTTCTTTAAACGAAAAGGAACTTGTTCTCGTTGAATCTCTTTCCGAAGAAAAGATTCGAGAGCGGGCAAAATCGTCGGATTTAAAGACTTTGGTACAAGAATTGAAAGATCAGATTATCAATCTCTTTGCTCTATTCGACCATGAAAAAATTAAACAGATCAATTTGCTAAATAGCGCTCTAAACCAGTTTTTAAGCTTTGTTATGTTTGATTATCATTTCATGCTAAAAAAATTCGATCCAAACCTCTCGGAAAGAGATTTTAATTACCTACCAAAGTTTGAACCTATTCATGGCGAGTATGTATCTGATGATTTGAAAGATTTCCTCGAACTTCTCCTACCTTTAGATACTTCCTATGATTGGGAAGCCCTGTTCGAAGTTTTAAAAGCGTATAGAAATGTTGATGTTGTTTCCCGACCTGCTTGGAAAAAATTGCTTGGGTTACTAGAAAATGTACGTAAAAACGGAGTGTTAGAACTAATCGTTCGGCATTTAGATCAAAACCCGTTTTATAAGCCTACCCTTCATGTTAGTTCTGAACGGATTGTCGAACCCTACCTCAATAAGATAAAAACGCAAACCGAGTTATTGATACAAAAAATAGTTCAAGAACGAAAAAACCAACAAATCGATCAGCTAGTTCGAAAAATATTTGGGGGGCCAGCTGTTCTTCGGATGCGAAATTACACAGATAAAGCAAATATTACTTTTTCTAAAAAAATGGTAGGGGGGTATATCTACACAGAACCTGCAAACTATCTGAAAGCTTTCTTTTTAGATTATATAAAAAAGGACGTGCGGGAACTTCGGGATCTATTAATTGTCCGCGGTAAATGGGCTACGAACCTTCTATCCCAGCAACTCTCCGAGTCCTTCCATGCTTTGGTAGAGCTTAGCGATGAACTTATCCGATTTGACGATGGTTGTGCAGATGAAGGTGAGTATGGGCAAAAGATTCGAAAAGTAATTAATCGGGTAGAAAGAGACCCCGGAGCAATGAAAGTCCTGCGGGACACTATTAAATTCCTAAACGACCGAATAGCCCGAATCTTAAGTGAATCAGGTCGCCAAATGATAGTGTTTGGAAAGAATTTAAAGAATTTAATTGACGATTATGCGAAAAATCCCAAAAGTGAGATTCTCATCAACTGGAAAGAAGTAGACCAGGCGGCAGAAGGAAAAATAAACGAAAAGATGGTAGAAGTTTATAAAAAGATATATCTCTTTATTCAGCTTTTGCAATTATTTGTAAAAGAAGAAGCCAAACAAGCTTAAGACAGATCTATCCAGGCTCCCCTATCGGGACTACGGGTAATTTTGTTATAGAATTTGTTGTCTTTTAAACTAACCATCGGAGGCAGGTCTCCCTGGAACCCTACTTTCCCCTCGACAGAAATCCATGCAGCTGAAATTCCGGGTATAGCACATAGATGGCTTAACACAGGGGTAATATCATCGGCTGTGTTTATAAGATTTCCTCCTAAGGTAGCAGCAGCATCTGCTAGCGCTCCATCCGAGGCAAATACGGTTACCAGATCGGCCTTGCCAAAACTTAAAGAATGACCCATAGTCCCTGAAGAAGAGCATATGGCCAAGGGCATCTGTTCGGGGGGAATTTTAAAGCCAATTTTACCCGATAGGGCAGACTTGCCCACATATAATCCTACAACAACCGGTGCGGTAGAAAAATAGAGAAATATATCCCCTCCATTTTCAACCACTCCCACTCCAGCCCGCGCTGCTTTCTCAGCGATTGCTCCTGCAACAGCTGCCATGGGTCCTACTCCTACTTGTTCTGAGGCTTTGTGCATCTGCAAAGCTATAGCGGGAGCATTCCTTTGGGGAGAGATGGGAATTAGGGAAGTCGCAAACAAGGGATATTGCTTTATATATGCTTCTAACAGCTTCCTCTGCTTCCGGACTTCCTCTATTAGAGCCTCTGGGTTCTGTACGCAAAATCGTAGATTGGTTTCTTTGTAGGAAAAGGTACGATACTCCATAGACATTGCCGAGAGATCAAAATTGAGAAAAACACGCTCCAAAGGGACAGAGAGTTATGCAATTCATACATTCAATACAGCGTTCGGATTCAAATACCACCTTTCTTCTGCTAAGATCGCTAATATGGAGGGCATTGGTGGGGCAGTGAGTAAGACAGGCTCCACAACTTGTGCACTTGTCTTCTTCCCACCGCATTCCCTTTACATCTTCTCGGATCTGTACCCCTAGAGAACGAATCCATTCGTACGCCCGCTGCAAGTCTTGAGTATCCCCTGTAAGGTCTAGCAACAGGAATCCTTCTTCGTCGGGGGTAACTTTTGCACGAAAAATATTTACCATCAGGTTAAAGTCTTTTACCAATTGATAAACAATAGGCTTTTCGGTCTCGCTCTTAGGAAAATAAAACAGTACTTTTCTAGTGATATTCATTGAGATCTCCCCCGCATTGCCATTGGTTTCATTGCCTTTCCTAAAGGCAGCCGCTCCATAGGGGGGGAAAGCAAAAATTCTCCCCGAAGGATTTCGTCTTTTAATAATTCGGCTATTTCCAAAGCATATTCGTAAGATGATAAAGAACCCGTAGGAATGCGTTTCCCCTGCAGGGTTATTTCCCCAGATTTTAACTCTGCATAGCTTACCCTACCCAAGATCTTGCCGGTTCGATGAGGATAATCAGAGGAATAGTCCACAACCGGAGCAAGGATCTCGCTATCTTTTACAGTAGTTCGTTTAAGAATTTGTGGGTTTAGAATGGGTATGGGAATACCTACTCCAAGGGCAAGAGAGACTCCATACCCGATGAAACTTACTCCTCGTACCCAGCGAGGTTTCATTTTTTTCATGTCTGCTGTTAAGGCTAAGGTGCCAGCTCCTTCCATGGGTACGTCATTCTCTCCTCTTTCACATAGGGAAGCAAATTGGGTTCCTTCTGCATAGACATGCCCTCGAGCGCCCGCAAGCCATACCGCAGTTCCAATGCCAATAGTTTCGTATAGAGGGTCATTCAAAAGGGGAGAGAGCTGACCTGCGGAACTGTAGTTGGCATTTTTCAATTCTGGTTTCAGTAGACCCAGGTAGGTATAAATGGGTTTTTCTCCGGCATTTACTGCGACGTTGTAATTTTGATAGCAGTTTCTAGGATTTACCATTATGGCCTGGTTTAAATCATGTAGGGTTATATAGGTTCTAAGCTCTTTTCTAGGATAATCATCGGTTCCATAGGAAAGAGCAAAGAGTTGTACAGTTTGGCCGGATACTAACTTTTCAATAACATGCCCTCCTCCAAACTTAAAGGAGCCCGGGTAGTCCATATTGGCCGGATCGTTGTGCCTTAGTTGGGTAGCCCCCAGGTAAGCGTCTACGGCTGCTATACCGGAGTACAAAAGAACATCATCTAACCAGGCTTTAGTAATTCTCATGCGGGGAATAGAATGCCCAAAGTTTAAGAAACAACCTGAGGAGCACATGGGGCCAAAGGTGGCTGTAGTTACCACATCGATTTCTTTTGCTGCTTCTTCAAGGCCTTTCTTTTCTACATAGGCTATAACTTCTTCTGCGGTTAATACCACCGCTTTTTTAGCTTCTATTTTCCGGTTTATATCCTCGTAACTTTTCATGAGTCTGAACTATAACACTCTTAGAGGGGAGTACACAATGGGATGCGGTTTACACAACTCAGGGTTTGTGGCATAGTTTTAAAAAGTGAAAAGCATGCACAATATAGCAACCAAAACTGCGGGTACTAAAAAGAATCTGTCGATTGGAAAGGCTTTACAAGTAATTGAAATAATGGCTTCTTGCGGAGGGCCCCGGCGACTTCAGGAGATTGCTGCAAAATCAGGTATTCCGGCTAGCACGGCTCTCCGATTCCTTACGACTCTAAAAGAGTATGGGTATGTGGATCAGGTACCCGAGACAGCTCAGTATTTTTTAACCATGAAGTTCTGCCGAATTGCTGACCAGATTAGCAAACAGATTCAAATACGGGATGTGGTTAAACCTTTTTTACAAAAATTATCCAAAGAGTTCGAAGAATCTGTATCTTTGGCGATCGAACAGAACTTCCAGGTAGTGTACATAGATGTGGTGGATGGTCCGGATCATATGCTGCAGACTCTTCAGCGGATCGGGAAAGTAGCCCCCCTCCACGGTACGGGGGTAGGGAAGTGTCTCCTTTCCGGCTTCGACGAATCCCGTCTCCAGGAGTTTATCCATAAAAAAGGCATCCCCCCTTTGACCCCTCATACAATCCACTCTCTAGAAAAATTAAAAGAAGAACTAGCGAAGGTTCGCAGGAATGGTTGGGCTGTTGACAATGAAGAATGCGAAGTGGGGGCACGCTGTGTGGCTGCCCCAATTCGCAATTACACCGGAAAAATTATTGCGGCCATCAGTACCTCAGGTCCTGTGTTCCGCATGACTGAGGAGAAAATGGATTATATAAAAACCCATATTACCCAGGCTGCTCAGGAAATATCGCGTCTTTTAGGCTTTGAGAAAGCCGAGACTCCTTAATTATTGAAATTCTTTTATAGAATCAATAGAAAGCCCCATGGAACAATCGGTGCATTCCTCCACGAGTATTTCAATTACGGTAGGCACGGATTGTTGGTTGGCCCAGGCTAAGGCAGGTTTAATTTCCTCAGGTTTCTTAACACGTTTCGCCTGACAGCCGAATCCTTCTGCTACTTTGACATAATCGATTAATTCTTTGTTTTCTTTCATCTCAATAGCATACTCAAAACCATAAGCGTACTTTTGGTTCTGGCGAATTAAACTTAGATTTGCATTGTTCAACACTATTACGGTAAGGGGAACCTGATACTTTGCCGCTACCGCCAACTCCTCCACCAGGAAGGTAAAACCAAAATCTCCCATTACAGCCACTGCCCGTTTTTTCCCTGTTGCCAAAGAAGCTCCGATCGCTGCCGGAATATCAAATCCTAGGGTACCTGCTCCTCCGGTAGGTAGGTAATGCCTCGGTTTATTAATTTCTTGGAATTGACCGCTCCAGATCTGATTCAATCCACATCCTGTTGTGAAAAGAGTGTTATCGTCGTAAAACTCGTTTATCTCTTTGTAGACCCGCTGGGGTTTAATCGGTACCTGATCGTAGTCTGTTTTTCGTTTTAATTGTTCCCGCAAAACCGGAAGAGCCTTTACACGATCGGAGGATTGACGTTGAGGGCCCCGCTTTTTCGCTTCGGCTAATAACGCTTGAAAAGCTAGTTTTGCATCTGCCACGATTCCAAGTTCGGGAGCAAAGATGCGACCAATCTGAGAAGGTTCAATGTCTACATGAAGGAATTTCCGGTTCCCTTTGTAAACATCGATTTTACCCGTATGCCTGTCGGTAAATCGGCACCCTACAGCTAATACCACATCTGAATCTATCAATATCCTGTTTCCTAGAGGAATACCCACTTGAATACCTGCATGACCTGCACAAAGAGGGTGATTGGCAGGAATGGCTCCTTTAGCCATATAGGTCATAATAACAGGAAGCTGCATGTACTCAGCGAATTGCACGGCTTCCTCACTTGCTTCCGAAAGAATTACTCCCCCCCCCAGAATCATACACGGCTTTTTTGCACCTTCTAAAAGATCCATGGCTTTAGCAATCAATTTCGGATCCGGGGTTGGTTTTTCTACCGCTAACGGTTTATAGGTATCGATGGAAAAGGGAATGTCTGCTTGCTGAACATCTAGAGGTAAATCTATTAAAACAGGGCCGGGTCTTCCTGATCGTGCGGTATGAAACGCTTTTTGTAATAAGCTTGGAAGTCCCTCCGGCCGGGTAACACACCAACTAGCTTTGGTAACAGGCCGCACAATTGAGGCAATATCTACACATTGAAAAGCATCTTTGCCCAATAGGGCAGTGACATTCTGACCTGTGATTGCAATGAGAGGAATGCTATCGATCCAGGCCGTATACAGCCCTGTGACAAAGTTGGTGGCTCCAGGACCGGATGTACAAATAGCTAGTGCAAGCTTTCCGCTTGCCCTATAGAACGCATCCGCTGCATGAACCGCTGCCTCCTCGTGCCGCATTGTATAATGTTTAATCTGAGCTGAATCCTTTAAATATTTGTAAACTGGATTGATCCCTGCCCCTGGAATACCAAAGGCATCGGTAATCCCCTCTAGTTCTAATATTTTTACAACTGCTTCCGCAACTTGCATACCCGCCTCCATTTTAATTATTAAAATTAAAATATCGATATTTAAAATTATATCATGACATTTATAAATGCGTCAACTTGCAAGGGTTGAAAGGAATGGGTAAAATAGCTGCATGAGCCAAAATTATGACTTTACTGTTCCTTCTTTGGGGGAGTGTAAGATTCCGAATCCTATCCGTCTTTCTACTGTCCGGGGAGACTCTATTGCCAATTATGTTTCCGATGAAGAAGGTATTTTAGCCGATATCCAGGTCGATCCAAATCTCTCTTCTATTCCCCTTGATCGAAAACGCACATTACAGATTGCGGGTCCTAGACAGTATATTTATTTTAATCCGGGTCATGTGCATGCGGGAATCGTTACCTGTGGCGGTCTATGCCCGGGAATTAACGATGTAATTCGCTCCCTAGTTCGGTGTCTATGGAATAGCTATGGGGTACGTAGAATTTCCGGTATTCAATTCGGATACAAGGGCCTTCTACCGGAATATCGATTCCCCACCATCGATTTAAATGTAGATATAGTAGATGACATTCATAAAATTGGAGGCTCTATGTTAGGGTCTTCCAGGGGTGGGGGAGATAGAACGGAAGATATTGTCGATGCCCTAGAACGTTTAAATCTAAATATGCTTTTTGTAATCGGAGGAGATGGCACCCAAAAAGGAGCCATTCGTATCGCGAATGAAGTGTCCAGTAGGGGTCTTAAAATTTCTGTGGTGGGGATCCCTAAAACAATTGATAACGATCTTTCTTTTATTCAAAAGTCGTTTGGGTTTGAAACTGCGGTAAGCTATGCGGCTAAGGCAGTTTACGCTGCCCATACAGAAGCTCATTCTGCTATTAATGGGATTGGTTTAGTAAAACTCATGGGTCGGGAAAGTGGGTTTATCGCGGCTGCAACAGCCATAGCTTCCCATGAAGCTAATTTTGTTTTAATTCCCGAGGTTCCCTTTGATTTAGAAGGTCCTAACGGCTTACTTCAGCACCTGAAACGTAGGTTGATAAAGCGAAATCACGCAGTTATTATTGTTGCGGAAGGAGCTGGACAGGATCTAGTTGGCTCCACTCAGGAGACAGATGCATCGGGGAATAAAAAATTAGGAGACATCGGTGTATTACTTCGGGATCGAATAACTAAGTACTTCCAACAGGAGGGAATGGAAATTAATTTAAAATACATTGATCCTAGTTACATTATCCGGAGTGCTCCAGCCGACCCAGAAGACTCAGCTTACTGTTCACGTTTAGGAAGTAATGCGGTGCACGCTGCAATGGCTGGAAAAACAAAAATTCTCATCAGTCAGGTAAATAATACCTTTGTTCATCTACCTATCGAAGTAGCGGTTTCGGCTCGTAATAGGGTGGACCCGGAATCTAGTTTATGGCGAGATGTTATTGAAGCCACTAACCAACCAACTTTAATGAAAAATGGCGTTGATAAATCCCAATGAAACAGCTTGAACTAACCTTAACAGCCGATGACAAAGTTCGCCTGATTGGTTGGAGGTATCTGCCTCTGATTAAGCCCCCAAGAGCCTGTATTTTAATCTTGCATGGAATGGCCGAACATATTCAACGATATGAGCCCTTTGCCCTGTTTCTTGCTGAAAAGGGATACGCAGTGTACGGGTTTGATTTGCGTGGTCATGGGAAGACCGGGGATATGGCTGCCTCTAGCGGGATTTTCGCAGAAGAAGAGGGGTGGGAGCAGGTCCTTTGCGATGTTGATCTCTGGGTGCATCGTATTCAAGAGGAGTTCCCCGGTTCTCCGGTTGTCTTATTTGGCCATTCTATGGGTTCCCTTTTGGCAAAGGTTTTTGCCGCTAGAAGGGGTAGCGGTCTTCAAGGTTTAATTCTCTCCGGTCCTATAGCCAATCCAGGACTTCTCCGTGTCTTTGGTGCAATAGTCGCTTGGGGATCTGCTCTAATACACGGTAGAAACGCTCCTGCCAAATTATTAGATCAGTTAGTGTTTAAAGGATACAGTCGAAGCATCAAGGATCGGCGTACAGACTTTGACTGGTTGTCTCGAGACGATAGGCAGGTAGATGCTTATATTCGGGATCCTCATTGCGGTAGAGTAATGTCTATAGGGTTTTACCAAGATTTATGGAAGGGTTTACAAGAGGCTTTTCGATCTACCACTTACAAGAATACACCTAAAGACCTACCCATTTACATTTTTGGAGGTAGCAGAGATCCGATAGGGAAATATTCCAAGGGCATTACGAACCTATATAAAGAATACCTCAGGGCAGGAGTACAGAATGTGAAAGTCAAGTTCTACTCTGGTGGGAGACATGAGATGCTAAATGAAACCAACCGCGATGAGGTATACAAAGATATCCTAACCTGGTTAAATGATAGATTTCCCCCTGTTAAATTAACCGACTCCTAAAATAGTAGCGTAGGTAGTGAGCACAGGATCTTCCTTCTTTCCTGCGAGGACTGTATTGGCAAGTATTTTCCCTAATTGTACTCCTTCCTGGTCGAAACTGTTGATATTCCATAGAAACCCTTGAAACATGACTTTGTTTTCAAAATGAGCTAGCAGGGCGCCCAAGGCTCTAGGGGTAAGTTGGTCACCATAAAGAAGGCTCGAGGGACGGTTTCCGGGAAACTCTTTGTTCTTGTCTTCACTGGTTTTCCCTCTCGCAAAAGCCACAATCTGAGCAGCGAGATTGGCATTCAATTTTTGCTGGCTAGTGGAGCCCTGGAACTCAATATCTTCTTCCCGCTGGGAGCTTAGAAATCCGATAAATTGCAGAGGTACAATATCGGTTCCCTGATGAAGAAGCTGGTAAAAGCTGTGCTGGCCATTAGTCCCTGGTTCGCCAAATATTATGGGCCCAGTACTGTAAGCTAAAGGCTCTCCGAACCGGTTTACCCTCTTTCCGTTCGATTCCATGTCAAGCTGTTGCAAGTGGGCAGGAAATCGGGACAGGGCTTGACTGTAAGGCAGGATAGCACTATAGGGGTAGGAAAGAATATTTCGTTCGTAAACTCCTAGAAGAGCATCTAACAAAGAAGGATTTTTTAAAATGTTTTTCTCTAAGGCGAGTTTATCGGCTTCATGAGCCCCTTTTAACAATTCTTCAAAAGTTTCGCTTCCAAAGGCTAACGATAAAAGCACTCCCCCTACTGCACTGGTTGAAGAGTACCGGCCTCCAATAAAATCGTCTATAAAAAAAGCAGCTAAGTAATCAGAGGACTTGGCCAGGGGACTTGTCTCCGAGGTAACTGCAACAATGTGTTTTTTGGGTTTAAGGTTAGGAATACCTGCTTGCTCCATCTGCCGAAGCACAAAAGCTTCGTTAGTTAAAGTTTCTTGGGTGGTACCACTTTTTGAAACTAGAATGAAAAGGGTTGTCTCCGGGTTAATATACGAAAGAACTTCAGAGGCATCATCCGGGTCTACATTGGAAATAAAGTAGGCTTTTAATTTTTCTAACCCTTTTTTTATTCCATAATTTTTTAAAGCAATGTATAAAGCCCTAGGCCCTAAATCTGAGCCCCCAATTCCAATCTGTACCACGGTAGTAAAGGGCTTTCCGGTAGACCCCCGTATTTCTCCCTTATGTACTTTCTGGGAGAACTCATAGAAGCGTTTTTGCTCTTGCTGGTAAAAAGACCTAAGATTTTTTCCTTCAAATACTACAGGTTTACCTAATTGGCCTCGTAAAAGATGATGCAGCACCATCCGTTTCTCCCCTGTATTAATAATTTCCCCTTCGATAAGAGCCTGGTACTTCTCTATCACCTGTTGCTCCTCAGCTAGTTCCTGCAGTAGATCCAGAACTGTGGAGTCAAACCGTTTAGCGGCATAATTATAGGTAAGACCTCCTCCTGCAGGAACCGAGCATTCCCAGATCCGTTTCTGAGTCACTAGGTCTTTTAAGTCAGCAGGAAAAGGAGAGTGAGAGAGTTTCTGAAAGGCAATGGTTTTATCTAGATTTTTAAAAGAAAGGCTCATGTTAACCTCCTTGGGTTAGGTTATACCTAAAATTTGATATTTCTAAAGGAATTGTCAACTAATTTGCTTGACGGGAAAATAGATTCATGGAAGGATACTTCTATGAAATTGAACTTAACTTCCTGGTTTACTCAACATGTTAAAGAAATGGTAGAACTTCAAAAGTTACTTACCTCTATTCCTGCTATTGCCCCCGAAAGTGGGGGAGAAGGAGAACAAAAAAAGGCAGAAGCCTTAGTACAGTGGCTCAAGCAGCATACCCCTTTCCTTGTAGAGTCTTTTTCTGTTCCAGATTTACGAGTCCCTAATGGATCTAGACCCAATATACTTGCCACGTTGCCGGGCAAACAAAAAAGTCCGGCTTTTTGGGTGTTGACCCATTTGGATGTGGTGCCCCCAGGAGATCTTTCCCTATGGAGATCGAATCCATATACCCTGGTAGAAGAGGGGGGCAAATTGTACGGCCGGGGTGTAGAGGATAACCAGCAGGGCCTGGTATGCTCTATTTTTGCCGCTTTATCTTTATACCATAACCAGTTGGTACCCTCTAGAGATGTTAAACTTCTTTTTGTTTCGGACGAAGAACTTGGTTCCAGCTATGGCATAAAAGCTCTACTGAAGGATCATCCGGAATTATTTGGGTTAGGCGACATGTTTCTGGTTCCCGATGGGGGTAGCCCTGATGGAAGCATAATTGAAATCGCAGAAAAAAGTCTTCTCTGGGTTAAATTTGTCGTAGAAGGCAAACAGGTACATGCTTCTATGCCCCAGTTGGGTAAAAATGCTGGACTGGCGGGTAGCGATTTACTCGTTCGTTTAGCTAAAGCACTGCCGGCTCAATTTTCTGAAACGGATCCTTTGTTCGATCCACCTGTATCGACCTTTTCCCCCACAAAAAAAGAGGCCAATGTTCCCAATGTAAACACCATACCTGGAATAGATAGTTTTTGTTTTGATTGCAGGGTTCTTCCGAGGTATTCCTTAGATACCGTGCTTGGTTTTATGGACGAGCTTTCTCATCAAATCGAGCAAGAATATGGTGTACAGGTAAAGCGAGAAATTCTTCAAAAGAACGATTCTGCGGCTACTCCTCCTAGCTCAAGCCTTGTTAGGGAGTTAAAACGTATTTTAGCTCAAGTAAGGGGAATTGAAGCAAGAGAAGTAGGGATTGGCGGAAACACGGTGGGAGTGTTCTTACGGCAGAAAGGATATGACACGGTGGTATGGAGTACCTTAGAAGAGCGGGCACATATGCCGGATGAGTACTGTCTAATAGACAACTTAATACAGGTTGGGGTGGTTATGGCCCATCTTATGGTGGATGAAGAGCTGTAACCCTTTGCTTATAACGCTATTTTTTCCCCCGATGAAAAAGAGGAGCAAAATACTTTTCCCATTCCACCTTTGAAGAAAGATAGCGCATGATACGATGGTATAAAAAGTAAGTACCCACAATGGAAACCACAAACAAACCGAGAAGCAAAATAGCATTTACCTCCGGGGGTAAGTAGCGTGCAATAAAGCTTGCATAAAGAATAAAGGCAATTAGGAAAAGAAGGATCATTAGTATCATATTTACTACTGTGGCGCCAAGAATAAACAAAACCGTATTAAATTTTTTATTCATGGGTTGTTCTCCCTTTAAAAATAAGAGAACAGGCTATTCCAATACCGCAAACTACAACAGCGGAGTCGGCAATATTAAAGGTGGGCCATCGTTCCATGCCTAAAAATCCATAAATTTTTACATCGATAAAATCTATTACTCCTTCAGGACGGAATATTCGGTCGATTAAGTTTCCAACTCCTCCCCCTAGAATCCCTGCTACCATCCAGCGTTGAAAAGGTGTGTATTGATTATTTCTAAAAAAATGGATGCCGACTCCAGCTAAAATTAGGAAGGGAAAAACAGTAAAAAGAAGAGTGCGGAAAGGATCGGGTAAATCCTTGCCTATACTGAAGGCAATGCCGGGGTTTCGAACATGGATAATCCGAAGAAAATCCCCAAAAAAACTAGCCCCAATACTTTTTAAGGGAATATGGGACAGGATGGCGAGCTTTGTGATTTGATCTATAAGAACAATATTGAAAGTGAGAATAAGAGGCAAAAATTTTTTAAGGGATACTATTTCCATTTTGTTCGGCTCCTAATGAGGGATTAAAGTCCTGTGGGGAGATCGAAGAACTTTGTTTCGATGCCCGTGTCCTGCGACATTCGCTCTGCTAGGCCTTTTACACCCCCTATCTCAGTAGAATAATGCCCGCCAAATAGAACATTTAAGCCACCCTCAAGGCAAGTATGGTAAATCGTGTGGGAGCGTTCACCAGTAATAAATAAATCTATATCCGCTTCGACAGCTTCCAAGGCACAGGAGGCAGCGCTTCCCGATACAATAGCAACGGTTCTAACCCTAGGCTTTCCAAAAGGAAGAACAAGCAGATCAGTAGAAATAGGCCCGTTTAAAAGGTTAGCTATTTGTGAAAGCTCAATAGAATCAGCAAATTCCCCCTGTATGCCGATAGCCACTCCCTTATATATTCCAAAGGGTTTTAGGTTAGTTAACTGCAGGTGCTGGGCAATTTGAGCATTATTCCCTAGCACAGGATGCGCATCCAAAGGAAGGTGGATTGCATATAGAGCTAAATTCTTTTCGATAAGGAAGCGAAGTCGATTTAGATGGATTCCCACGATAGGATACACCTTACCCCAATAGAGCCCGTGATGTACGCACAGCACCTCTGCTCCCCATAGGGAAGCTGCTTTAAAACTTTCCTCACAGGCATCTACGGCAAAACCAACTTTCTTAAGGGGAGCAGAAGGGGAACTTCGGCCCACCTGTAGGCCATTTAAGGCAGAGTCGACTTTTTCGAAGGCTTCTAGGTTTAAAATCGAGCGAAAATAACTGTCTAATTCCTGTAGTGTCATGCCCCTTTACACCTTTCGATCTAGTAATTTGTCCAGGTATTCATGGGAACGCACGAGTGCATGAAGCACTGCATGGGAATCTGTTAAATACTGGAAGGTAGTCTCTAAATTTTTTAACCCTTCGTTCAAAGCATAGGTTTGTTCCTGGATAGCATTGGTAATCTGACTGATAGAGTTGCTTGTGTTTTGTGCATTGGTGGCAGTCTCAGCAAAAGTGTTCTTTAGCCAGGTAAAATCTTGGTTTAGACGGTTTAAAAGATCGGAGAATTCGGAAATTTGCTGTTCAATTTCGGCTAAGATCTGGGAGAATTCTTTAATTACATTGGAAATGTCTTTGGCAAAGTTACCTGTTTGAGAAGCTAGCTTTTTTACTTCGTTTGCTATAATCCGGAACCCTCTCCCCACTACCCCTGCCCGGGCTGCTTCAATGGATGCATTAATCGCAAGTACATTCGTTCGATCAGAAACATCGTTTATTTCTTCGGTAGCGTTTTGGATGCTGGCAGACTTTTCAGCTAAGCGTTGAAACAAGGCATGAATTCTTTCTGCATTCGCTTTAGCCTCGTTTATTTCAATTTCTCTCTTAGAGATACTGTCCCCCACAAGGGCGTTTTTTTCTAGTACTTTATTCATCCCTTCGTTAATAGAGGAGGCATTCTTGGAAGTACTTTCCGAAGTAGCTCGTATTTCTTCAAAGGCAGTGACAACAGAAGAAAGCTGGTTTTTTATTTGCTCTATATTCTGATTAACTATTTGGAAAGAATGGGCAGTGATTCGGGTTTGTATAATGCTTTTATTGTATCCAATAACAAACCGGCTGATGGAGCTAGCAAATTGCCTATATAACTCCGGACTAATTTCATAGTCGTATCCCATAGATTGTTTCCTTATTGTTTATAGATTGCATCGAGGATATCTATCCCGCATTCCAGGGTAATGAGCCAATCTAAAAATTGCTTTGCCTGTGGTTGGGGGAATATTGCCCCATGCTGGGGAGCTATATACTCTATAGGTAAGCTAGCTACGCTCTGTACCCATTTTTTAAGAACTTTGCTGGATCCCATGTAGCGTCTATGAAAGTCGGACATGTATTTTACATGGGAATCAAAGTCCTGTACGAAAACATACTGCCCCCCTCGGGGAAAGACTGCGGCTCCGATGTCGCCAGAGAATAGAGTTTTAGATTCCTGGTCGTAGAAAGAGTAATTGCCCGTTGAATGAAGAAAATGTGCAGGTAGAGCTAGTAAAGGAAAATCTACAGGGAGCTTACCTCCCAAACCTTCCAATCCTACAATTCGGCTGTTATCCACTATTCCAAAGTGAGGAAGAAAACGAAGCCAAAGATTTGAGATATAGATGCGAGCTTTGGTTACCCCCATCCAAAGAGCAATACCTGAGGATACATCGGGGTCTTGGTGAGAAAAAAGAATATGTTCGATGGATTCTAAAGATATAAATCGGCTTACTGCGCTTACCACCCGGGCAAAGAGGTGTACACCCCCCGGATCTACTAAAATACCTTTTCCTTTATGTATGATAAGGTATTGATTTGTTTGAACTACCCCTTCGTTCTCGTGTTCATCGGTTCCTAACCATACAAGAGTATGATGTTCGCTTCGGGCTAATACTTTGCCGTTAATTTCCTCGCGATTTACCATGGTTACCTCCACTAAGCTTTCTATCCCTTACTATACCATGCTCCAAAACCAAGGTAAAGAATTAACAACCCTCATCGTTGACAGGGGGAGTATAGATACCTAATATGGATATCCATGCAGGAGAGTTGCGAACTACAGTTAGAACAAGTTTTGTTTGGAATCTCGGAAGAGGAAATTAGTGCGCTTTTGTCCGAAGAGGGAGAGCAATTTACCATAATCGGCCAGGAGAGGGCAGTTAAAGCCCTACAGATGGGAACTCAAATTGCGGCCTCCGGATACAATATCTATATTTCCGGAATGCCGGGCACGGGTCGCAAAACCACAGTGCGTAAAATATTAGAAGCTTTCAAGCCGCAAACTATAAAGGTTCAGGACATTGGCTATGTGTACAATTTCAACAACCCCGATGCCCCAAAAGTCCTGTACTTTAAACCCGGAGATGGAAACCGGTTTAAAAAAGCCCTTCGGGAAGGAGTGGAACACATTCGGAACGCTATTAAAACCCGTTTAGAAGGAGAGTACTTTCGAAGTCAAAGAGATCGCATACTTTCAGAACGGGAACAGGAAGAACATAGGGTCTTTTCTGAGTTTGAGAAGAAACTCGCTTTTGATGGTTTTGCTTTAGTTGAGCTGAACGATCCGGAGGGCCGAATCAGTGATATCCTTCCTCTATACAAAAATAAACCAAGAGATTTTGATGAACTAGCTCGCTTGCTTGCCAAGGGAGAGATAAACGAAGCTTACTATAACTCTCTAAGGGAGAAGTACCATCGGTATGTGGACGAAATGAAGATTCTCTTTCAGGACTTCCGGCAGAAACGGAGTCAGATGGAGGAAAAAATAGAAGAGTTGCGTTGCGAAGTGGTAAAAATCGATATCGAAGTAGAGCTCTCTCATCTACGCTCCTTGTTTCCGGATCCAAAAGTGCAGGCCTTTCTTGCGGAACTTCAGGCGGATCTTTTACAGCATGTGGGTTTGTTTATAGAGGAAGATGCTCCCAAAGAGGGAGGGGAGCATCCTGTATTTATGCGTTATGGAATTAATATTATCGTGGACCACTCCAAAACAACTCGACCGCCGGTCATCTTTGAATCCCATCCAGATCCGGTATCCTTATTCGGAAACCAGGAGCCTTCTTCCGAGGGAGGGGAACCCAAGGTTAGTTATTTAACCCTACGACCGGGGTCTCTGATTCTTGCTTCAGGAGGATTTCTAGTACTCTGGGCAGAAGATCTTTTAAACGAAGAGGATTCCTGGTTAACGCTTAAGCGAGCCTTACAGGAGGGATACACAGAAATACGATACCAATCCAATCCTTACTTGCCCCAGGTAGTAGGATTAAAACCAGAACCCGTGCGCATTGATACAAAAGTAATTTTAATTGGAAACGATCAGACCTATGATGTACTTTACAATACAGATGAAGATTTCCCAAAACTTTTTAAAATAACCGCAGAGTTTGACTCGGTTATGGAGAGAAATACTCAAAGCACCCGAAAGTATATAGGGTTTGCCCGTAATTTGTGCAAGGAAGAGAACTTGCTTCCTTTGGAACCTTCAGGGCTATCGGCAATGGTTGAATATGGCGCTAGGATTTCAGGATTTCGAAACAAACTTACCACCCGTTTTTCCCTTATTGCAGACCTTATACGAGAGGCAGACTACTGGGCTCGTCAGAACCGCATCAAAGCTATAGATAGAAAATCGGTTGAAGCAGCTCTAGAAGAACGAAGATTCCTCTATAATTTGCCAGAAGAGAAGATAGATGAGCAATTTTTGTCAGGGGAAATTTTAATCTCACTGGAAGGAATGGCAATAGGTAAGATCAATGGTTTGGCCATCTTAGATAGAGGGTATTATAGTTTTGGTAGACCCGTAGTTATCACTGCCCGTACTGCACCTGGACATGATGGAATTATTAACATTGAACGGGAATCGGGACTTTCGGGGGAAATTCACGACAAAGGAGTTTTCATTCTTCAGGGATATTTACAAACTCTCTATGCAAGAGATTTTCCCCTGTCTATCCGGGCAAGCATCTGTTTTGAGCAGTCCTACATCGAAGTGGATGGTGACTCAGCTTCCTCAGCCGAAGTATATGCCTTGCTGTCTGCCATAGCTGAAATCCCTTTAAGGCAGGATTTAGCCGTAACCGGTTCTATGAATCAGATGGGAGAAATACAACCCGTGGGCAGCATATCGGAAAAGATTGAAGGCTTTTATCAGATTTGCAAAAAGATGGGGCTTACCGGCAAACAGGGGGTTATCATTCCGAGGTTAAATCTACCTAACCTTATGCTTTCCAAAGAAGTACAGGAAGCTGTAGCAGGGCGTATGTTCCATATCTATGCAATCTCCCAACTAGGAGAAGGTCTGGAAATATTAACAGGATTACCCGCAGGGGTTCGGGGAGATAAGGGTATGTTCCCTCCCGACTCTGTAAATGGAAAAGTAGAAAAACGCTTGCGGGAAATGGCTCTTTTAGTGAAAGATTTTGGTGGAAATTAACCCTTTTATTGGGTGAACCTTCTTGACTTCCCTTCTCAACCATATAATACTTTTAACCATGCCTGTATCTGTAGATGTAGAAAAAATTACTCATGCTGCGCGCAATTCCATCCCTTATGCGATCAAAACCTATACCCTACCTCACGATATGGAAATTTACCTGGAAGAAGTGTTAGGTATATATTTAAAAGAATTAGGCAGGGAAAACTTAAAGGAGCCTCTTGCGTACTGCTTGAGAGAACTAGCGGTAAATGCGAAAAAGGCTAATACCAAGCGGGTGTATTTTAAGCTAAAGAACCTTAACCTTGAGAATGAGGAAGACTATGCCCAGGGTATGGCCCAGTTTAAAGTCGAAACCTTGGAGAATATAGATTTTTGGTTACAACAACAGAAGGATGCAGGCTTATATGTTAAAATCGTTTTTCATAAAAACGGAAGCACCCTGAGCATACGAGTTTGCAACAATGCAGAAATAACCAAAAAAGAGCTCATCCGGGTGTACGATCGTATTGCCCGGTCTAGAGCTTTTGCTTCCTTAGAAGAAGCTTTATCTACCGTATTAGACGATTCTGAAGGAGCAGGATTAGGAATTGTAATTCTTGTTTTAATGTTAAAAAAATTAAACCTGGACGAAGATGCCTTTGATATAGATGTAGAAAACGGAGAAACGGTTGCCCGTCTTACCATTCCTATGGATCAGGTTAAATTAGAAAGCTTAGAACTTTTAAGTCGGCAGATTGTTGCAGAGATCGATCAACTTCCCAAGTTCCCGGAAAATATCGTACAGTTACAACGAATGCTCTCGGATCCAGATAGTGAAATTACGGATATTGCCCGCCAGATATCTACAGACCCCGCCCTTACCGCAGATCTGCTTCGGTTGGTAAACTCTGCCCAATTCATGCTTCCTAAAAAAGTAGACAATATCGTAGAAGCAGTAAAAATGGTCGGGCTTCGAGGGTTACGAAACCTTCTATATTCGTATGGAACCCAGAAATTACTTGGCGGGGTGGACTCGGAAAAGAGTAAAGCCCTGTGGCAACACTCGTATAGAGCAGGTTTTTATGCTTACAGCCTTGCAAAAAATTTTATCCGAAAAAAAGAAATTCTAGATGATGTGTATGTGGGGGGTATCCTTCACGATATGGGAAAGATTATCTTCTCAAACGTCCACCCGGAATTGCTAGGTAAAATCACTCGCCTATGTAAAGAAAAGGGAATCCCCAAAGAATTATTCGAGGCCATGACCGGTGGTTTAAACCATGCAGAAATCGGAGGCTTAATAGCAGAAAAATGGAACTTTCCCGATGCTTTGGTTTCTGCTATTCGCTACCACCACGAGCCTACCAAAGCTCCCAAAACACACAGAGAAGTGGTGGATACAGTGTATCTAGCTAACTCCCTTTGCAGTCTGGAGGATGGTCTAATCTCCTTCGATCAGATGGATACTTCCATCTTAAGTAACTTTAGAATTACCACTCACGACCAATGTCAGAAAATACTCGAGCGACTATCCCAGGCTTTCGATAAAGAGGCTCGAACTTAATAAATTGAGCCTGCACTTGAACAGCCCTTTGTATTAAAAAGCCTCTTTCAAGAATCCGAGGGCGAAGTATTTTGTCCATAGAAAAACAGGGGCAACCAACCTTAGAATAGGGTTGACTAAACACAACCTAAGCAGGATTCCTGTTCATGGAAAGTATAACAGAAATCCTTATGGGGAGCACAAATCCCTCCAGACTTAACCGCAGGATCCCCAGAGTGTTTTAAGGAATAGCTTACCGATCAAGATTTGTAGCACCTAAGAGCGGGCTTACTCCGCCCTGATGGAATACCGTATACTCTATTCTAGTTCAGAAAGGGATGACAGGGAAAGTGCACAGGTCTTGACTTCTTCTTCTAAATATATAATATTTAATATATATATAATTTCATTGTTATTACGGAGGCTAAGAGAAATGGCAGTTACTCTTTATTCAACTCCTTCGTGCAGTTACTGCAAGAAGGCAAAGGCATATTTTCAGGAGAAGCGAATACCGTTTGTAGAGTATAATGTCGCACAGGATATGAGACGGGCAGAAGAAATGGTTCGTAAGTCTGGTCAAATGGGGGTACCGGTAATTGATATTAATGGCAGAATTATTGTAGGATTCAATCTACCCGAGATTGAAAGAGCATTGAAATAATTATTTGAAAGTAAAAGGAGAAGCGAGTGGCAATTACCAAAATAGCTTGGAAAGGTGGGATGGCTTTTGACGTAGATCTTTTAGGGGCGAGTTTCAAAATTGATGCAGATCCTCAGTATGGGGGAAAAGGGTATGGCCCTGTCCCTAAACCTCTTGTTCTTTCTGCTTTAGCCGGATGTACAGGTATGGATGTAGTTGCGATTTTACAAAAAATGCAAATGCCTTTTAAAAATTTTGAAATTGAAGTTGATGGGGAACTCACTTCAGAACACCCAAAGGTGTACAAACAAATTGAAATTCGTTACTTATTTTCAGGTGAGGGCTTAGACAAAGATAAAATTATTAAAGCAATTACCTTATCTTTAGATAAGTACTGTGGCGTTGCTGCTATGTTAAAGAAAACCGCTTCTCTTACCTATGAGCTGTATCTGAATGGTGAACGAGCTGCTGGACCCACGCATGCATAAGAATCCCCGCAGCCACTGCAACATTTAACGAGCCTTTTACTCCAAAAAGGGGGATGGTTACAATCCCCCTTCTTTTTTTTGCCCAATCTAAGAGGGTAGGGTAAATACCTAATTCTTCAGAACCAATAATACAGATTCCAGAGGGAGGAAACATAAAAGACTCTATAGGTGTACCTCCTGTTTCTAGAGCAAAAAGATGTTCTTCTTCTTGTAAAGCTTCGTAAGGGGCATACTCCCAGGGAACTATATGGGTTGCACCCATGGCACTCCGGACTGCCCGGCGGTGTTCAGGAGAAGCAGTGCCTGGCGCAAGATAAATTCTCTCTATCCCAAAACAATCTGCAGACCGGAAGATAGACCCAACATTAAACGGAGAGCGTAGCTCATCTAGGTACAAACGGATGGGAAAAACCCGTCTTTTACTAGATCTATGGTTAAAAGGAGGATACAGGTCCCATTCGGCCTGCTCAATACCTACTTCCTGTTCTATTAGATGGCGAAGGCTAAACAAATTATGTAACATGAGCGTTTCGTTCTGTTCTACTTCCTTTAAAGCCCGGAGACGCTGTTGGTACAAAGGAAACATTTGAAGAGAGACAAAATCTGAGGGGCTCACCGTATCCAAGTAGGGCAATAGACTACCTTCCCGAGTATCTACCCATTGGTGGATAATACGAAGGAGTTTTCTTAATTTGGTTTTAGAAGGGAGAGACAAAAGTTTCAACGGAGAAATCATAGGTTTAAAAGGAACGTTTAAGAAAATCGTACAACTCTTCTATAGAGAAGGGAATATGAAAGAGGGAAGAACCTTCTAGGGCAGCTGCAGC
>JBDNDI010000020.1:0-15285 GCA_046719195.1 Spirochaetales bacterium
AGATAGTATACCATCACGTTTTCCAAATTACAAGGATTTTTTAGATTTAGTTGAAAATTTTTTCAAAACACGTATATATTATAATTTTAAATATGACTATTTTACTAGAAAAAAGGGTAAAAATGCGTTACAAACTTTTTAAACTAGCCGGCCTTTTTTTAAGGCTAGGTTTAATAGTTATATTCCTATCGGCTTTCCTCGCTTGCCAATTAGAAACTGCTTCTCTTCGGGAAGGGAGCGCACAAACGGGTGGAGGGACAAGTGCTCGTACCGTGTACGCTACCGGATTTGCTTCAGCAGGTGAGGGTGTGTATACAGCGGTCTTGTGGAAAAACGGCATCCCCTCTGTTTTACCTGTTCCGGAAGATGCTGTGTATAGCGGTGCCTACCATATTGCCCTAGCCTCTGGAACTATCTATGTGGGGGGATTTTTTGCACAATTTATAGGTGAAAATATTGTAAAAACACCCGCCTTATGGAAAATCCCCATCTCTGGCACTTCCATACATCGGCAGGATCTTCCCTTACCGCCTGGATTTTCACCCCAAGAAATGCCTATAGGCGGTATTTTTGTAAGTCAGGGGAAAGTGTACGTTGCCGCCAATTTATTTAATGAAACCATGAATGCTAGTAGGGGTGGTTTCTGGATTGCTACTGACCCCACAAATCCCGGTCCTTTTCTTATTGAACCCCCCGAAGGACCTGAAGGATACACAGCCACAAGTGCAGGGTTTGGTCTATGGGTTGAAGGGGAAACACGATATATGCCGGGAAACATTTATACCGAAGCAGATTTCCATCCTGCCTTATGGATAAATGAAACTCTGCATCTGCTTCCTATTCCGGAGGGAGGTAGTAGTGGAGAAACCTATAAAATCTTTCTTTCCAGTGGATATGCATTTATTGCCGGTTCATACAGATTAGGGGAGAGTACCCTCCCCTGTTACTGGAGGGTGTCTTTAAACGATTTCTCTGCAACTGTTACCACTTTAGGTGGAACCCCACCCAACTCTGAAAGCCTTGCTGTTGACATTCATATAAATGAAACCAATGTATATATAGGAGGGGGGATAGGGTTTGAAGGGCAAGATGGCTGGCGTCCTACCTACTGGAAGAATGGACAACCCATACCAATTTCCTTGCCTCCAGGCCTGGAGATTGGAATAATTACCTGTCTAACGGTACAAGATTCCCTACTTTACTTAGCTGGATACTTCGGAGATCCAGAAGGAATAGGTTCTGAAGCTTTTGTGTACAGGGGAGCTACAAAAATTTCCCATAATCCTCCTACAGGGTTCTCTTCTGCTCAGATCTTTGGATTAGCGGTAGACTAAATACAAAAGACATACCAATTGACAAGCCCTGTATTCCGTCCTACTGTAACAGAAGGAGGAAGGTATGCCATCGATTGCCGAAGTATACCGGGAACATCTTGCAGCAATGCTCAGACAGACCTCTCAGTCCCAGGAGGTTACAGAAAAAAACGTGTATCAACCGGGAAATCCGGTAAACCGCAAGTATGTAGATAAGGTCATTGAAGACCACCTGCTTCCCGACAGTAAAATTATTGGAATTGAAAACCTGCACCAATTACACAAACTAAGTAAAGAAGGCAAATCCTGCTTAATCCTAATGGAGCATTACAGCAATTTTGATCTGCCCGTGTTCATTTACCTTCTTTCTCGAAGTGGAGAAGAGGGGAAGCAAACTGCAGAGTCCATTGTGGCTATGGCAGGCTTAAAACTGAATATAGAGAGTAAAGCCGTACTTGCTTTTACCGAAGCCTATTCCCGGATTGTTATTTATCCTAGTAGGTATTTAGAAAAAATAACCGATCCCGAAGAGTACAAGGAAGCACGAAAACAAAGTAGTGCTATCAATCGAGCTGCCTTGCATCACATGGTACGCTGTAAACATTCGGGTCACATTATTCTCGTATTCCCCTCCGGAACCCGATACCGACCCGGTAATCCGGATACCAAGAGGGGTCTGAAAGAGATGGACTCGTATCTGAAAGCCTTTGACTATATGGTGTTTATTGGTATCGTCGGCAATATTCTCCGGATCCATCCGAGCGGGGAAATGGAAGAGGATCAGCTCTATAAAGATACGGTTATGTTCAAGGTTAGTCCTATAATAGAGTGTGAAACCTTTCGAAACCAGGCTAGACAGGAAACACCTCAAGAAGCAGATCCTAAGCAATTTGTGGCAGATGAAATTATGCGAGAACTAGAAAAACTACACAAAGAACTCGATCAGCTCTGCAACACCCACACTTAACTTTTTTAGGTTTTTAGAATCTTTCTCTGGTTATATTCATCTTTAAAGGTAGGCTGTGAGAGGGGACCTAAGTCCCCCCATTAGGGGAGTTACTTTGCTTTTTGCCAGGTAGAGCTATCTATTTCTAACACTTCGGAAAAAGAATGAAACCCCAAGGTTTGTAATTTGTCACCGAAATCCAAAGCTGTTCCTACAAGTTCTACTGAAACTTTGACCCCCGGTTTCTGCAACATTTGATTACAAAAAGTTTCTAGTAGAGCTCGAGCCAAGCCTAACCCCCGGTACTCGGGTTTGCAGTACACCTGAAGAATGTGGTATAGTCCCCGACTTCCCCGATAGGGTTCCTGCACGGCCCAAAGAAAACCCGACAATTCTGCCGAAGGATTATCCGCCCGATACACCCAAGAGTTGGAAGCTGATGGTAATAATCCCGACCTTTTTCTTTGATAAAGCCATTCTTTCTCTTCTTCGGAACAATCTATCGGCGCAAGAGTTTCTAAAAAACCTTTTTTATCTAAAGAAAGTATAACAGAATCCTCTGGCTCGCTCCAATGAAAGATTTGAAAATCTGTTAACACTAGGTCTTCTGTATCTTCCTGTTGTATTTCAATTTCTTTTAAGCCCCAGCTCGACCGCAGTTGATTATACCACTGGTACACTTCCTTTTTCATTTCCCGATTTTTGAAACGGAACCAGAGTTTTTCTATATTGGGACTTTCCTTTACCACATTTTTAAATTGACGAAACACCCCTTTGCCTGAGGAAAGTATTTGACGAAGCCGCTCTCGATAAATCGGGTTATGAAGAGTAGCGGTAAATCGTTCCATAAGGTTAAACCCATCTACCGATCGCCACACAGGAAGAGAGATGTACCGCTGCTCTGCTTCCTCATCCTCCAAGGGAAAATCTTTTAGTAATTCCTGCACAGGACAAACAACCCCTTCCTCTACATCTAATACGTACTCATTCTCTTGATCTTCCATGGCAAAGATAATTTGATCGATAAGTTCCGGGCTTAATTCAAACTTCATACCGGAAGTTTCCCTTTTTCTAAATCTTCAATAACCGCCAGTATGTTTCCCCGGGATACCTTTACCACCATACCCGTCCGACGTTCCCGCACTTCTACATACCCCTCTTTTAATCCATTGGTGGAAACCACAAGCCGAAGAGGTATCCCCACCATGTCTGCATCCTTTAACTTTACCCCTGCTGATTCTGGGCGGTCATCGAACAACACAATATCTTTTAAGGAATTATGAATATGCTCGGCAGTCTGTCGAACCGTTCCGGATTTCCCAATAGTTAGCAGGTACGCCCGAAAAGGCGCTAATGCAAGAGGCCAGATTATACCCTGATCATCATGATTTGCCTCTACTACGGCTGCTAACATCCGCTCTAACCCTATACCATAGGCTCCCATGTGGGGAAAAGCTCGGCTCCCTCGTTCTTCCTGAAAACTTAAATCCATAGACCTGCAGTAATAATCTCCTATCTTAAAGATATGCGCTAACTCGAGGGTTGGCATAAATTGCAGAGGAGTGCCACAAAATATACACCTCTGGCCTTTCTTTACCATGGCTATATCACCCACAATTCCCCCATCATAGTCCCGTCCATAATTTACATTTTTATAATGATATTCCGCCTCATTCGCCCCATACACCAAATTTAGAGAGTTACTTACCAGGTCATCGATAACTATAGGAAGGTCTGAGTTCACACCTAAAGGAGAAAGAAATCCGGGTACCAGGCTATATTGTTCTACTTCTTCTGCAGTGGCAAACCCTAGTATAGGTTGCTGAAGGAGTCTTCGCAATTTTTCGATACTTACTTCATAATCGCCTCGTACCACGGCCAGAGCTATACCTTTAGCCGTGCGGTATGCGAGGGTTTTTGCTAAGCGGCTAGTAGGAGTTTTCAGCACTTTTGAGAGAGCTTTCATAGTAGAACAACCAGGCGTATGGACCTTTTCCATCTCTTGTAAAGGTTCTACCTCATACTCCTTTGCTCCCAAGGCCACCTCTTTGTTCGCCCGGTAATCGCAAGTAGGACAGTGCACTACGGTATCATCTCCAAGATCGAAGGGCATAAGAAATTCAAAAGATTTCTCCCCCCCCATGTACCCTACCCCTGCTTCTGCCACTACTACGGGTATTTCACAGCGATTAAAGATTCGCATGTAGGCAGCATAAATCTTGGGGAAGAAATTGTTTAAATCTGTATAAGAACGGTGGAAAGAATACCCATCTTTCATCCGGAACTCTTTTGCCCGAATTAAACCTTGCCGGGGTTTTTCTTCATCCCGGAATTTTAACTGGAATTGATAGAGAAATAGGGGAAGATCCCGATACGATTGGATGGAACTCCGTATAATTTCCACAAAGGCTTCTTCATGGGTGGGAGATATTACCAACTCTTTTCCGCTTCGATCTTCAAACCGTACCATGTCCCGATCAATCCACAAGTCCCGACCACTTTTACGCCAGAACTCTCTAGGCGTCACCAGAGGGACAGACAATTCCTGTCCCCCTAAAGAGGACATTTCTTCCCGAATGAGTTTTTCTAAGTTCTTAAGGACTCGCATTCCTAAGGGGAGTATCCCATACAAACCTTGTGCCAGGACTCGAATAAACCCCCCTTTTAATAACAAGGCAGTGCTGGTGGAACGTAGATCCTGAGGTACTTCTCGAAGGGTTTTAGGGAAGAGACGACTATATAGCATATAAAGATTATTGTAGGCAGGAGTTCGCTATGGGTCAACTGTATTGACATTAAAGAGGATAGAACGCATATTCTAGATAATTTTCTAATGATATAGGAGAATTCCATGTATATTGAAAGCGTAGAAGCACGGGAAATCTTAGATTCCCGAGGGAACCCCACCATAGAGGTTGAGGTAGTACTAGAAAATCAGGTTATGGGCATTGCAGCAGTACCTTCCGGTGCTTCCACAGGGGAGCATGAAGCGGTAGAACTGCGAGACGGGGACAAAAAGCGGTTTTTGGGCAAAGGTGTGTTAAAAGCAGTAAACAATGTAAACGAAATTATTGGCCCGGAACTGGAAGGCGTTGAGGTATACAACCAGGTAGATATTGACCGATACATGATCGAGCTGGATGGAACAGAGAACAAATCTAAACTAGGAGCCAATGCTATTTTAGGGGTTTCGATGGCTGTGGCCAGAGCCGCTGCTAACAGTTTAGACCTTCCTCTTTACCGGTACCTGGGGGGTGTCCACACTACCTTACTACCCGTTCCAATGGCAAACATCATCAACGGGGGTAAGCACGCAGACAACAAAATAGATTTTCAGGAATTTCTTATTATGCCGGTAGGCGCTCAGAATATCCGGGAAGCGGTTCGCATGTGCGCAGAAGTTTTTCACTCCTTAAAAGGGCTATTAAAAAAGGCAGGGCACAATACTGCGGTAGGTGATGAAGGAGGGTTTGCCCCCAACCTGGAAAACGAAGAAGCCTTTGACTACATTATGAAGGCCATTGAGCAAGCAGGCTATGCTCCGGGTAAAGATTTTATGCTGGCTTTAGATAGTGCGGCTAGCGAACTCTTTGAAGAGGGAGACAAAAAAGGGTACAAATTCTGGAAATCCAACCCAAGCAAGCTGTTTACTTCGGATGACATGATCGAGTTATACCGAAAATGGATCGACAAGTATCCTATAATATCCCTGGAAGATCCGCTGGATCAGAACGATTGGGACGGTTATGCAAAAATTACCAAAGAGTTAGGGCATAAGGTGCAGATAGTTGGGGACGACTTTTTTGTAACCAATACAAAACGGCTTGCCGAAGGGATTAAAAAAGGGTGTGCCAACTCTATTTTAATTAAATTAAACCAGATCGGAACAGTTACAGAGACCATTGAAACCATTAATATGGCCAAGAAAGCGGGCTACACTGCTGTTATTTCCCACCGATCCGGAGAAACAGAAGACGATTTTATCGCAGACTTATCGGTAGCCATGGAAACCGGCCAAATTAAAACAGGCTCCTTAAGCCGAACCGATAGGGTTTGCAAATACAACCAGCTTATGCGGATCGAAGATCAACTAGAAGGTAACGCCGAGTATCCGGGAATGGATGCTTTTTATTCTATTCGCCGCAAATAACTAATTTTTAGCTTTGTTCTAGATTCGGCAGGAAAATAGCTTGAAGAAGGGAGGGCGGAAGCCCTCTTTTTTTCTACTTAGGCAGCAATTGTAATATAGGCCAGCCCTCAGAATCCTATCAATCCTTAGCAGTGTTAGATGGCGTCTAACCGTACCCCTAGCGACGGTGTTGCGCCATAAATCCAAGATAAGTTTTTCCTATTTAGGATCTAAAATTCTACCGTAAAATCCCGATACACCCCTTTTGGAGTAAGGGAAGTGATCTCCACCCTATCTACCCGTGCCCCCGGTGGCCCCTGACGAACCGATTTTACTAATCGATCTACCGTATCTTCCGGGCCTTCAGCTTCAACGGAAACACTACCATCCCGCTCATTTCGTACCCACCCTGTAACTCCCAATCGTTGCGCTAATCGGCAAGTCCAATACCGAAACCCCACTCCTTGCACCCTTCCGAATACCCGAAGCCGAACTGCCTTTTGTGACAATGGGGAAGATTCCTTCATTTGCGCTTCGTTAACGCTCTACTAATTAAGGTTTCTAGTTCTGCATAGTCATAGGGTTTGTACAATACATCGTAGGGGATAGGAAAATTCGGTTGTAAAAATCCACTTGTAATAAAAATAATTTTATCCTGGCAGTAGGTACTCAGAAACTTGATCCAGTAATCGCCTCCCAAAATATCCATACGATAATCGGTAACAATTACATCAATGGTATGATCTAAAAGATGTTTAATAGCCCCTACCCCATCGGAAGAGACTAGAACACTGTATCCTTTCCCCTGTAAATAATCTCGTAACGTAAGACGAATCGCATCTTCATCTTCCACAATCAGAATAGTCGCTTTTTTCCCTTCCATACATTTGTGTCCCGCTTATACCCGGGCCTGCTTTAATAAGTCGAAGATTTGTCCTGTAAGTTCATCGAAATCAAGGGGTTTCTTCAAAAAAGCGTCCGCTCCTTCTTTTTTCATGGTGGTTTCCAAACCTTTATCTTCCAGACCTGTAACAACCAGAACCTTTGGCACCCCTAAACTAGCATCATTTTTAATCCGTTTACAGAGTTCTTTACCGTTGATTCCAGGTAAATCAATATCCAAGACCACTAGAGCTGGTTTTTGCTCCGCCATTACCCGACCGGCTTCGAACCCATCAAAAGCCTGGAATATGGGAAAGTCAGGGAATTTTTTTGACAAATATTCCTTTAACATGTTGTTGAGGGATTGATCGTCGTCAACAATCAGAATCTTACGTTTTTCCGCAACTCCTTCTGCGGCCGCAAGGAGTTCCTCCGGCATTCGCATGTTTCGGGAAGATAGGAACTCCACTAGGTCTTCTGCATACACCCGGTACTGCCCCCCTGGCGTAGTAAACGCCTTTAAATATCCATTTTTAATCCAGTTAATAGCAGTTTGATTTACCACCCCACAAATGTTTGCCACTTCTAATGCAGAGAAAATTCTGATCTTTTTTTCATGTTTAGCCATAGGTTTTTCCTTTTTCTATAAAATGGAACCTTTACATCCTAGATTATATGTATTATATCCATAAGGTCAATCAAATTCTTCAAAAAGCATGCGAATTTCATATAAAGAATATCCTTTTTGATGTAAGTAGCGGGAAATTTTCTCTCTTTCTAATTCCCCTCTAGCCTGAATGGCCTCCCACACTCGTTTAAGGCCTTGCTTATATTCCGGCCAGTCGGTAGCCTTTCCTACTACTTTTATGGCTAGTTCTTCCTCAATACCCCGTTTTTCCAGTTCCCGTATTAAAAGGTTTTTTCCTATAGGCCGTTTTCGCAGCCGGCTCCGGATCCACTCTTCGGCAAAGCGCTCTTCATTTAAGGAACCTTCTTTTTCTAACAGATTTAGAGTCTCTTTCACCACCTCCGGCAGGAATCCCCGTTTAATGAGCTTTTGCTCAAGTCCCTTACGAGAATGCTCCGCTAGGGCTAAGAGTTTCAGCGCCTTAAGGTAACAGGAGTTCATAAAAAATTAAAAAAAGCCCCGGACAGAAATCTGCCATTGGGGCTTATTACACCGAGTTTTCGGAAAAGGAGATTACCGCTTTGAGAACTGGAATCTTCTGCGAGCTTTTCGCCGACCGAACTTCTTTCTCTCCACCATGCGGGGATCTCGGGTAAGGAATCCATTAGCCCGAAGAGCTGGTGCATTCGTTTCTTCTAGCAGTACTAAAGCCCGGGCAATCCCATGCCGTACTGCCCCTGCTTGTCCGCTAAGCCCTCCACCTCGAACATTAACAATAATGTCCACTTTGTCCTCGTTAGCAGTGGCCACTAAGGGCTGCTTAACTAGGTAAAGGTGCTCTTTATTAACAAAATACTCTTCGAGAGCTTTACCATTTATAGTGATGGTTCCTGATCCAGGCTGTAAAAATACCCGTGCTACAGAGGTCTTCCGACGACCCGTAGCTACTTTCACTTGATCTTTCTTAATCACCTTCTACTCCTACCTTATGGAATTTGTAATGGTTCCGGTTTCTGAGCTCCATGGGGATGGGAGGCTCCTGCATAGATCTTAACATTTTTAAACAGTTTCCTTCCCAAGCGATTTTTAGGTAACATACCTTTGATAGCTGCTTCTAAAGGAAACGTAGGCTTGCGGGTAATAACTTTTTCAAACGATTCTACCCGAAATCCTCCGGGGTAACGAGAATGGTGGTAATAGAGCTTCGATTTGCGCTTTCTTCCTGTAACTTCCACTTTATCTGCGTTCACAATAATGACAAAATCTCCAACTTCCTGGTGGGGTGTATATATGGGCTTATGTTTACCCCGCAGGATAGAAGCAACCTTTGCGGCTAACCTACCGAGCCGTTTCCCTGTTGCATCTACAATAAACCACTTCCGTTCCACTTCCTGTGGTTTTACAAATATCGTTTTCATATCCTTCCTCGTATATAAGTTTAATTTGGTGAGTTCCCTCTACCTTCCTTTGAACTCTCCGGCAGGTTCTACCAACCTACAGGAACACCCCCGGGGCTAGTAGGGTATTCCTCTGGGGTAAGCAAATTGCCAGCGAAAAAGGTGGCTTGGGATTATTATTCTTTTTTCTCTTCCCCTTCTTTTTTTTCTTGTTCCTGCTTAGCTTCCATTCGATCTTTAAGATCGGTAATTCCAATAAAAATAGCCAAAAGGCCAATGAACACGGAAACTAAAGGGATTCCCCCTTTTAAGAATTCCCATACAGCATATCCCCATTGGGGAGCCCAGGACACGGGCAATACTAAGTACACTGCCAATAGTATTAAACCGATTCCTACTAGTAGCGCTGTCATGGCAATATTATAGAAACTTCTGTTGTTGATTTCAAGCGGTAGCTTCAGTACCTTTTAATACAACTTGCCCATGAAGATAAAAATAAAAACGGAAAGGTGTATTGGTTGTGGCCTTTGTGCAGAATACCTTCCTGAAGTCTTTTCTATGGGACCCTATGGAGCAAAAGTGTTGCAAGAGGAGGTCACAGAAAAAGAAGCTCAAGCAGTGGTACAAGTTGCAGAGGACTGCCCTGCCCAAGCCATTTGCTTTGAAACTTCTATCGAAAAGGATGACGCGAAATTGTCACGATAAGACCGATGGTAATCGAAATCAGGGGTAGATTTACCAACCCTAATTCTAGCAAAGGTATTCCCTGTACCACCCCAAGGGTCGGTGAAACTACCCCAAATTGTTTTAAAGCCGTATAAATCACTTCGACATACCCTAGTAAAATTCCCACAATAACCATTATCCACCCTAATTCTCTTGTTTTTGACCACAAAAGAATGGCAAAAAAGGTGGCGCCCGCTCCTACAATCAAACGACTAAGCAACATCCACATACTAGATACTTCCATCTACTCCTCCTTGCAAAGCTCGCTTTGCCACTTCTTCCACTAAAGCTTTTTCCCCGCTAGACCATTCCACGGGCAAAATCAAAGGATCTATCGGGGTAGGGGGGATAAGAATTTTCTGTTCCAGGAAAATCCTGAAGACCGCAGGGTAATGTTTTTGGTCGAACTGAGGAATTGCATAGCAAGAAAACTGCTTCCATCCCAGAAGTTTCCACTGATCCCAGGTAGGGTTAGGTTTCCGTAAGGCGCTTATAAGGTGCCATACCGTACGAGTAAGAGTAGCTAGAAGCATAGGAGAAATAGGGTCATCGTTTGGAGGAAGTTGACTTTGGTAAAGGGGGCCAATAAATAGGGGCTGGGGAGCAAAGGAGCCGGGAAAAGGGAGAATGGGAAACACTAAAGGGCTTGCACCATAGTCAAAAGTATAAAAGGGGCGGTAATAGAGGGGCGGGGTCTGGGATATGTGCTCAGGTAAAAAGAAGGGTTCCACAAATCCCGTGCTAACATACTTCTGCTGCGCTATCTCAGTCTCTACAGGGGGGCGGCTAGGGGTTGGGTGCATGTCAGTGCCTAGGGACTCAAAAAGATTTCCTCTGGGCATCTGGGGTGGGGTTAAAGATCGAGACAAGAGGTTTTTTGCCACCATTAAGGCTCTTTCAGGATTCGCAAAAAGGCGAATCTCCCACTGCCCGGGGAATAAGGTTTTTAAAGCTTTCTTTAGCCGGGAGATATAGACAGAAGGATACTCCGCAACGGTGCCCTTTTGGAGTACCCGTTTTAATTCTCCATACACTCGATCGGGTCTATGTCCTAATAGGGCCCTGCCTCCATTTCTCCATAAATCCAGATAACGGTTTCCATGCTTATCATACAACCGGCAGTCCCGGGCTCTTCGTATTTCTGGAAGTTCCCCTAGCAAAGGGGAGTATAGAGAATACCTATCCATCTCTCTCTACCTTTTCCAGTCGTTTTTCATATCGGGGGATAAACTGAGCTCTACGACCGCTTTCAAACTGCACCTGAATTACCCCTAAACCCTCCTGTACCCAGCTACGAACAACCATACCTTGCCCATACTCTTCATGGTATACTAGGGTACCGGGAGGGAAACCATCGCTAGGAAAGGCAGGCATAGAAGTTCTTTGCTGCAGATACGGCTTAGAATTTTCCCATACGTCCCTTGGTAATTCCTGCAAGAAACGGGATGGATCCACCTGAAGCAGACGACCATACAACCGGCGGGTACGGCAGTAGGTAAAATACACCTCTTCCCGCGCCCGGGTTATCGCCACATATAACAAGCGCCGCTCCTCCTCCAGGTCTTCCTCAGCCTCCTCCCCTCCCCGGGGAAATAGCCCCTCCTCCATTCCTGTAATAATAACCCTGTCGAACTCTAATCCCTTTGTATTATGCATGGTAATTAAGGTAACCTGGCAGGGCCCTCCGCCTGTATCTCCCACCCGAGCGGCATCAAGTTCTATCTCTTCTAAGAACTGGCATAGTCCTTCCATTCCCTTTGGATACGAATGGGCTGCATTCACTAATTCTTCCAGGTTCTTTATCTTTTGGGTACCGGCTATTTGGTCCTGGCTCCGATGATACTCCTCTAGTCCGGAATCCCGAATAACCTGGAAAACAAATTCTTCCAGCGACTTTTTTTCTAAATTTTCATACAAATTAGCGCAAAGGGAACGAAACTGGGCCAGGCTCTCTTTTGCTTTCCCTTTCCGCACTTGCTCTTCCTGTTCCATGGCCATTAAAAGTCCTTCTGAAAATGCTTCAGGCCGGGAAATTAATGCCGTAATAGTAGCCTGTCCAATACCCCGACTAGGTTTCTGCACAATCCGTCGAAAGGAAACCTCATCTCTCGGATTCAGTAAAAACCGGAGAAAAGCTAAAACATCTTTCACTTCCTCCCTTTCATAAAACCGTACCGCACCAACTAAATGATAGGGGATACCCGCTCGTAATAGGAGGGTTTCAAAAGTACGACTTTGGGCGTTTACCCGGTACAGAATCGCAGTTTCTAGCTCCGGATTTTTCCGGATAATTTCGATACAGACTCTGCCTTCTTCATCCTGATCCTGACAAGGAATTATAAGAGGAGCTTTTCCCCCTTTTCGGTTCGTCCAGAGGGTTTTTCCTAAACGGTATTTGTTGTTCTGTACTACCTGGGAAGCAGCCTGGAGTATTGTTTCCGTGGATCGATAATTCTGTTCTAGTCGAATAATTTGAGTGCCAGGAAAAGTCTCTGCAAAACTTAATAAGTTGCCAACTTCGGCTCCCCGAAACCGATAGATAGACTGATCATCATCCCCCACCACGCAAAGGTAAGTTTTTGGGTTGTACAACTCTTGCAGCAACTGGTGTTGGGCTACATTGGAATCCTGATATTCATCTACCAGAATTACCTGGAACCTATCCTGCGTGCGTTGTTTTACTTCAGGATGCTGTTTTAGCGTTTCCACGGTTCGGAGTATCAAATCCCCGAAATCCACACTGCCAATCTCCCGAAGACGTTCCTCGTATCGGAAATACACTTCGTTCAACTCTGGATCCGGGGAAAAACTATATAAGGGATCGCCTGGATGCACCCCGTAATCTTTTGCTCTACCTATGGAATAGGCAAGGGAGGCCAATTGCCGCTTTTCCCGCTCGGGGTAGAGGGATTGCAATAAAGCAAGGGAATCTTCTTCGTCATATATGGTAAACCTAGGATGTAATCCGGCTAAAGAGGCATTCCGACGTAAAAACCAGGCCCCAAAAGAGTGAAAGGTTTTTATTAACACTTCCTCTGCCAGCGGACAGAGTTGAATAGCCCTTTCTTTCATTTCCTGGGCAGCTTTATTAGTAAAGGTTACCGCTAAAATCGAGCGGGGATTAACTCCTTCCTGTAAAATCAGATGAGCAATTTTTACGGTAATAACGCGAGTCTTACCAGATCCTGCCCCGGCAAGAATCAAAAGCGGGGCTCCCTTGTGTACTACTGCCTCTCTCTGTTTAGGGTTTAATCCGCTTAGGTACAAAGGCTCCTCTACCCGATCCTTCATATCTGGGTACCTATCTAATTGTGTCTCGGATTGTGTATCGGTACGGCTTCTAAATCAATTCCGTTTCTCTTTATAACCCGAACCGTAAGGAAATCTCCGGAACCACCCTGGTAAGGATGCACCACCACAACCCCATCTACCTCGGGCGCATGCATATACCCTCTGCCGAATGCGATTGGCTCTCCCTCTACCACCTCTTCTATTAGAACCTGTAACGTGGATCCTATAAACCGATCGAATCTAACAGCCGTAATACTTTCTTGTACGGATTCCACTCTTTTTTTTCTCTCCTTAGCTATCCGTTTGGGCACATGGAGGGATCTTTTTTTATCTAACTCGGCTGCCGCTGTTCCATCTTCTGCCGAATAGGAGAATACCCCTACCCAATCGAACTGGGCTGCTTCCTGAAATCGGAGCAGCTCCTCAAAATCTGCATTAGTTTCTCCGGGAAATCCCACTAAAAAGGTAGTTCGAAGCACGGCAGACGGAACCTGTTCCCGGATCTGCTGTATTAACTCCAGATAGGCTTTACTATCTTTTTTCCTCCCCATTGCCCGGAGGATCGAAGGGGAAGCATGTTGAAACGGCAGATCAAAGTAGGGCAAGAATCGCTCATCTGCTTTGCAGAGATCCAACACCTTTAGAGGGAACCTCTCTGGATGGATGTAGAGAAGCCGTATCCAGAACTTTTGAGGTAAAGATTGAAGTTCCTGTAATAGTTGAATTAAGCCTTCCCCTTCTTTTTCCCCTAGATCCATCCCATAGGAACCTAGGTCCTGAGCCACGAGATTGAGTTCCCGGATTCCTAACGATAGGAAGGTTTCTATTTCTTCCCGTATTTCTGTAATCTTTCGGCTCCGCAAACTTCCCCGGATAAGGGGAATAGCGCAGTAGGTACACCGGTTCCGACACCCCTCTGCAATTTTAATATACGTGTATCCCTTTTGTTTATCCTGAAGAGTGCGAGGGGGAGAAGAAGCATAGGTTTCCGGGATAAGCAGGTTCCGTTCCCCTTTTTCGATCCTTTGCAAAACTTCATAGATTCTAGAAAGGTCCCGGTTCCCGAATACCCCATTTACCTCGGGCAGGTTTTGGAAAAGCTCTTTTCCATACCTCTCCGACAAACAGCCGGTTAATATAATTTTTTTTTGAGGAAACCGGTTACGAAGCTCTAGGGTAACCTCTAGGGATTCTTTTTTAGCTGCTTCAATAAATCCGCAAGTATTTACTAGAATATAGTCCGCTTCTTCGGGTGTAGGAACTTCTGTAAAGCCCGGGTGAAGAAGTACGGTAGTTAAAGATTCCCCATCTACCTGGTTTTTCGCACAACCCAACTGCTCAATATAGAAAGTTTTATTAATATCAGGAATCCCCACGGTAATCTAGTATACGGGCACAAACTCTACGCGAGGCTGTCCGCCTCCTGGAGGATCTACCCACTTCAAGATACCTATGCCAACCTGCCCCGGCCGACCAAACTCGAATTCCTTTCCCCGAATTCTTCCCCGCAAAGAACCTGCATTGGAAAACCCAATATAGATCTCTCGTTGCACATCCACCCGGAAGGTCTCTCCTCTACGGAAATACTTTTCCTCTCTTTCGTTCCCATCTAACACATACCGGAAGAAGGAGTATCCGGTAAACTCAATTTCCAACGTAAAAGGCCCCTTGGTGGCAGCCTCTAAAATAACCCGGGAGGTTTGTACCCGCGAGGCCTCATTGGTAGTTCCAACAGGGATACTTGTCCCCACATTCTCTACACCCTCTTTGGGGGTAGCCGAAGCACTACTGCCCGTGGCTTTTTCTACTAATTCAAATCTAAGAACTGCCCGTTGAAGATTTCCTTCTCTCTTCACCTCAGAGCACGTAACTTTTACGATTTGGTTAGATCCAGGTACTTCTACCAGGGATTCTTGTCCCTTTTTCATAGAAAGTTTGCCGAAAATGCCTACCAGATCTCTTCCCAATCTTCC
>JBDNDI010000200.1:0-5336 GCA_046719195.1 Spirochaetales bacterium
AGCCGGTAGGGGGTGTTGCTCATAATGAATCTCGGATTAAAGAAACTATCCAGCGAACACCCGACTTGGTGTTAATGATCCTAGGTTTGGAAGGTCGCAAAATATTCGAAGAGATACGGGCACGGGTATCGTTAGAAGATCTAGAAGATCCCAACGCAAGAGAGCTATACATCAGTTTAGAAGAAATGTACCGTAAAGAAGAATGGGCGGTTGAACAGCTATTGGAAGGTTTACGAAATAATGCTTTAAAGGCCTATGTATTAAGCAGGCTAATGTCAGAGGAGTTTAAAATTCAACAAAATAAACTCATTCAGGATAGCATAAAAATCTTAAAAAGACGAAACTTAATAAAACAGCGAGATCAAGTACTAAAAGATATCCTGCGATGCCAAAAGCAGGGCCAAGAGAAAGAGTTGGCCGCATTATTAGAAAAAAAAATGTATCTCGATGGTGAATTGAATAAATTGAGGATAGCTGAGGATGAGTGAGCTAGAAAAAGATCCTTCGGTTCAAAAACTCTTAGAGTACGCAAAACATAAAAAAACGATCAGTTATGACGAAGTGCAGGATTTTCTTCCGGACGAAATCGTAAACTCTGAAAAGATGGATGAGGTTATTGCTCTTTTAGCTGAACACAACATTCACCTGGAAGAGGAAGAGGTATCCTTAGAGGAGCTGGAAGAACCTTTAAAAATTGAAAAGAAAAAAAAACTTATTTTAAAAGACAAAGAAGCGGTAATAGATGATCCTATCCGTTTGTATTTACGGGAAATAGGTAAAGAAAACCTTCTAACGGCTGAGCAAGAGGTGGAACTCTCTAAACAGATGGAAGAGGGAGAAAATATTATAAAAGAGGTAATCCGACGCTCCTCTATGCTTATTCCCGAGTTTTACCAGCTCGCTCAGCGGGCTTTCTCTAAAAAGGACCCTAGAGAGCTAAACCTTTCCAAAAAAGAGGTAAGTGAGTACCTTGCCGAGCGAAGAAGACTGATTCAGTGTTACCGGGAACCGCTAAAAACCATTCTTCAAGAACTTAAAACCTACATGGAAATAAAAAAACGGGTTCTTGCGCATGGCGGTAGTATTTGGGATGAGGAAGATTTAGTACGACGTCGGGAAGCATTAAAAGAGTTCCTTCAAAAAGTAGACATACATCAGGAGGAAATTCTCCAATTTTCCGAGAAATTTTTAGTAGCAGCTCGGAAAATAAAAAAATATAGGAAGGATCAAGAAAAAATAGAAAAAAAGTTGCGGATTACCAATATTCGAGATCTCCGCACCCTAGGAAGAGGTCTGACTTTAGCAGATAAACGCGCTAAAATTGAGGAAGAGTTAGGCTTAAGTGCTGATGAAATTAAAGAAGAAATTCGGCAAATTCAGGTAACGGAGAAGAAATTAAAGAGTCTAGAAATAGAGTTTGAAGAACCGGTCCAGATCATTTTAAAAATGGCAAAGGAGATTCTCCGGGGAAAAACTATGATGCAGACTGCCAAGGACCGGCTAATAAAAGCGAATCTACGGTTGGTAGTTAGTATTGCGAAAAAGTATACCAACCGGGGATTACACTTCTTCGACTTGGTGCAAGAGGGTAACATTGGTTTAATAAAAGCAGTGGAAAAGTTTGAATACCGGAAAGGGTACAAATTTTCCACCTATGCCACCTGGTGGATCCGTCAGGCTATTACCCGCAGTATTTCCGATCAGGCCCGTACTATCCGTGTTCCGGTTCATATGATAGAACAGATAAACAAAGTCGTACGCGAATCAAGGCAGTTGATGCAGGTAATAGGACGAGAACCTACAGACGAAGAGATAGCTGAGCGCCTAGGGTGGTCGGTATCGCGGGTAAAATCGGTAAAGAATGTAGCCCGAGAGCCTATTTCTTTAGAAACTCCCATAGGAGAGGAAGAGGACTCCTTGTTGGGAGATTTTATCGAAGACAAAGATGTAGAAAATCCCTCTACTCAAACTGCTTTTACTTTGCTTCAGGAACAATTGCGGGAAGTTTTAGCCACACTCCCTCCTAGAGAACAGGAAGTGCTTAAGATGCGGTTTGGACTAGACGATGGATATTCCTTGACTTTGGAAGAGGTAGGATTGTATTTTAATGTTACTCGGGAACGTATACGCCAGATCGAAGCCAAAGCTTTACGAAGGCTAAGACACCCTAAACGCAGTCGCAGGTTAAAAGATTACCTAGATCATTAATTTTTGATTTAGTAAAAACTTTATTACAAAGAGGAAACCGATGGTTCAAGAAGCATTTGATAAGTTACGAAGCTTGCAGGAGATTCTTTCTGCCAAATATGCTTTAGAGAAGGAAATACAGGAAATTCCAAAGGCGTTGGCCACTAAAACTGAAGTGGTAGCTCGATTAAAAAAATCTTATATTGAAAAAAATGAAGAGTATGAGGCCATAAAACAGCGCATTAAAAATTTCCGAGAGAAAATGTTAGAGGCGGAGAGGAATCGGGAAAAGTTAGAATCCCAGATGGATCTTATTAAAACCCAGCGGGAATATGAGGCTCTAGATAAAGAAATACGGGACGCAGCAGAAAAAGAACTCCAGTTCCGAAGGGATCTGCAGAGAGAGGAAAAAGTTCTAGAAGAGATGCAGCATACCTTAGAAAGGGAAGAATCTTTGATTAAAGAGCAAGAAGAGGAGTTGCGACAGGAGCAAGATAAAATACGGGCAGAAATAGAGCAAAGGCAAGAACAGCTACGCCAGCTGGAGGGGCAGGAAAAGGAAATTATTCCGGGCTTAGACCCTGAAATGCTTTTTAAGTTTGAACGGATTATACGAAGTAAATCCGGATTAGGTATAGTTCCCTTAAAACGAGGAGTGTGTTCCGGTTGTCACATGATTCTTCCCATGCAGTTTGTTAACGAGGTAAGAAAAGGATCTTCAATCTTGTTCTGTCCCTACTGTAGTCGTATTTTGTTTTTCGAAGAGGAAGGAGAAGAAACTTATATAGTTGAAGCTACAGAAGAACCGATTTTTGAGATCGATGATATGGAAGAGGAACTGGAGGAAGAAGATTTAGAAGAGGAAGAGTATGAGGAAGAGGAAGAAGAAGAGTTTGAAGAAGAGGAAATAGAAGAAGACCTTGAAGAAGAGGAACTAGAAGAAGAATTGCTAGAGGATGAAGAAGAAACAGAAGAATCCGAAGAAGAGGAAGAAGAATAAACCAGCAAACCTGAGTATATTATTTAAAGGCAGGCTAGACCGCCGCCCTTTTTAGGGGGAGGAAAGTCCGGGCTCCGTAGAGCAGGGTACCGGGTAACCCCCGGACATCCGACAGGGTGATAGAGAGTGCCACAGAAAACAAACCGCCCGTAAGCCTTGTGCGAACGGGTAAGGGTGAAAAGGTGGTGTAAGAGACCACCGCTTCGATGGCAACATCGAAGGCATGGCAAACCTTACCAGGAGCAAAGTCAAGAAGCGGAGAGGTGCTCCCTCGTATCCGCGGGTAGACTGCTAAAGGGGTAGGGTAACCTACCTCTTAGATAGATGGCGGTCCACGACAGAACCCGGCTTATCGGCCTGCCTTTTTTTATTTTCCTACCCAAATCCGCCCTGATAGATATACTTAGTACCATTGTTTTAGGGCTCTTAAGACCGCACCTGTGAGTTAACAACATTTTATCTTGGGCTAGTAAAGTAGTTAAGTGCGTCGCGTTTAATTTGTTAAAAAAGCGGATTTATTTTCCACTAGGGGGCAAACTGCGGTATCGCATTTGGAAAGTAGAGTATAAAATTTGATGATGTTGGAATTTTTACAATAAATAATTCCTAAAATTAAATAGGGTTATCAAATGGAGGTGGCGGGAATTGAACCCGCGTCCTAGGATGGATACATCAAGTTTTCTACAGGTGTATCCAGTTCTTACGATTTAAGGCACAGCAAAGCGAACTGGAAGCTTTTTCGTACCCGAGTCTGGAGAAGGTTCTCTCCCATGGTCCAGACCCCATGGTTGAAGAGTCTTGGTTTCTTGCAAGGGTTCGGATCCTCAAGACTGCGTATCCGGCCCTCGTAGCAGCTAGCTTACGCAGCCGCTAATAAATAATCTGCGTCGTTGGCAGTTATTTTTTTTGCCGCTTTTAGGAGCTCGGCTCTCCACCTGCAACTTGACACACCTTCATCCCAGTCGAAACCGGTGCACCCCCTTCTCTAAACCATACCAAATACTTGCAAAATTAAATACTACTCTCTATATGGGTCATCTTATAAAATAGTGTAAAAAAAATTTTTTGACAACTAAGCTATCTTATACTAACGATGTTAACGCAGTTTAAACTCTCGTTCTACTTCCCTGCGAGTATCCCGATCTTTAATAGTCTGCCGTTTATCCTGTAATTTTTTTCCTTTGCAAACACCGAGTTCTATTTTTACCCGGCCATTCTTAAGATACACTTTTAAGGGAACTAAGGTATACCCTTTTTCCTCTACTTTACGAATTAATCGTTTAATTTCCTGTTTATGCAAAAGGATTTTTCGTTCCCTGTCGGGTAAATGGTTGTGAATATTCCCCTGCTCATAGGCAGAGATGTGAAATCCAACTAGCCATACTTCTCCTTCTAGTATTCTCCCATACGCATCGGCAAAAGAAAAGTTGCCTTTTTTTACCGATTTTACTTCCGTACCCTGCAAGACAATCCCGCACTCTAGGGTTTCGTCTACAGTATACTGGAAACGGGCTTTCCGGTTTTCTGCTAAGGTCTTTATCGCTTCCATTCTTTAGGTACTGCCTTTACCCGAAATCCTAAATAGGGAGTACACCAGTTGGGGGGCTGGGAACCTCGGGTTGAAACGCTTAGATTTTCCAAGGAATTGACAAAACTACCTCCCCGTACCACTTTTTCCACCCCTTGGTCTAGGCCTAATCCGGGGAATAGATTCGAATAGGGAGCATACCAATCTTCGGTCCATTCCCAGACATTCCCCAATATATACCGTAATCCCCATTCACCCGCATCCCCAAGGTGTACGGGACGAATTTCTCTAGGCAGTTGAACAGGGCGTTTTCCTGTATCTAGCATAGCTGCCCACTCCCACTCCACCTCTTTTGGAAGATCAAAATGATATTCGGGATATTTTTTCCCTAACCAATTACAAAAAGCTTTTGCGGCAAAATAACTAACCTCCCGTACCGGATAGGAGGGATGAGGTGGCTCTAAGGAGCCGTTCCATGAATTGAGGTAACCTGTATCTACCCAACCCCGGGCAATAAGGGTCGACTTTTGGGTGGGCGCCCAGTCCGGATTATCCTGCAAAAATTGAAAATAGAGTTCCTCTGTGACTTCTGTAGCCAATAAATAAAAGGGGTGCACAGAT
>JBDNDI010000201.1:0-5313 GCA_046719195.1 Spirochaetales bacterium
CAGGACCTCTAGAAGGGCGGGTAAAGAACCCACAAGAAGCAATCCTGGTTTATATACCAATACGAAGGGGACTAGGAAAGCAACTGTTGCGTATAAAAAAGCAGTCCAACCGGTTTTCCAACTATCCGCACCCGCTATACCGGCTGCAGTAAAGGAAGCCAAACATACAGGTGGAGTAATCTGGGCAATAATCCCAAAATAAAATACGAACATATGAGCAGCTAAAGGTAAAACTCCTAACTTTATCAGGGTAGGTACGAATAGAATTGCGGAAACGACATAGGCAGCTACAGTTATTTAAGCTTTAACCCCTTTCCTAGCCATGCTCCTTTCGCTACATTACCTAGTATGGTACTAGGCTATAAAGAGCTTGGGCTTGTCCCCTATCAAAAAGCCTGGGCTTTACAAGAAACCCTGAGAAAGTTACGTACACAAGAGAAAATTCCCAACACCCTCCTGCTCTTAGAACATCCGCCGGTTATTACCTTAGGGCGGCGAGCTCAAGAAGGAGATATCTTGTTAGATTTTCCTACCCTACACAGCAGGGGGGTAGAAGTAGTCCGTATAGACAGAGGAGGCGAGGTTACCTATCATGGACCGGGGCAACTGGTGGGATACCTTATTTTTCATCTATCTATAACCAAAGGGAGTATAAAAGAGCTAGTGAATCTTTTAGAAAAGGCTCTAATCTCCGCTCTACAGATGTTTGGTATTAAAGGACACCAAAACTCCCGGCATCGGGGGGTATGGGTAGGAGAAGAGAAAATTGCCGCCCTGGGACTCTCGGTTTCGCACCAGGTTACCACCCATGGTTTTGCCCTGAATGTTTGTACCGACCTTTCCGCTTTCCGGTGGATAGTGCCTTGCGGTATCCGAAATGCTGGTGTTACCTCGATGGAACAAGTGTTGGGAACCTCTATATCCCTCGTACGTGTAATTCCGGTAATCCGGGATTCAATCCAGTATACCTTTAGCTTTTCCTCCCTTCAGGAAATTGTATTACCAGAAGTTCAAGAGGCGCTTGTATAAGGTCGTACCTTCTATTATTGTTTTTTATCCGGAGGCTCTTGGATGAACAACCCACCTTCCCCTCACCAACGCAAACCCGAGTGGTTAAAGGTACCCGTAAAAAGCGGTGCTGAGCTAAAGACAGTACAAGAGGTTTTGCAACGACAGTCTCTCCATACGGTATGTAAAGAGGCGAACTGCCCCAACCGAATGGAATGCTACAGTAGTAAAACTGCCACATTTTTGATACTCGGATCTATCTGCACCCGGAACTGCACTTTTTGTAATGTTAGCCCCGGAACTCCTTCTCCTTTAGATCCGGAAGAACCCTTACGGGTACTTAAAGCTGTGCAAGAACTAGGGCTAAGGTATGTGGTAATAACTTCTGTGACCCGGGATGATCTAAGCGATGGCGGGGCGGGCCAATTTGCAGAAACCCTTAATCGTTTAAAGGGACACCTCCCCGGCATCCGGGTAGAAGTACTGATACCTGATTTTCAGGGAAGCCGCGAAGCTTTATGGAAGGTGCTTGAGGCTAGACCCGATGTGCTAAATCATAATGTAGAAACCGTTCCCCGTCTCTACCCCCAGGTTCGACCCCAGGCTATTTATACCCGTAGTTTAGAAGTACTTCGTAGAGCTAAAGAATATGCGGATATAGGTAATACTCCCTTGCGTACAAAATCCGGCCTTATGCTTGGGTTAGGAGAAACGGAAAAAGAAGTAGAGGAAGTTCTAAAAGATCTTCGGGCTGTAGGTTGCGATTACCTTACCCTAGGGCAATATTTAGCCCCTTCTAAACACCATTTTACTGTTCAATCTTTTATTACCCCAGCCCAGTTCAGCCGCTATCGGGAGAAAGCTTTAGAACTCGGCTTTTCTTCGGTAGCTTCAGGCCCTTTTGTCCGCAGCTCCTATCATGCAGCGGAAATGGCGAGGGGATAAAAGGGGAGCCCTCTGTGTCTCTCTGTGTCTATAGTAACTACGGGAAAGGCAGCTTGCGTCCTATTTTCCCCTAAGGTTTGCTTATTTTATCTTGTACTATACTTGTACTATAATCGGATGAACCATAACTAGGATAGGGATAAAGCTAGCAGCCCTAACTAATATTCATACTTCCCGGTTATCCTATGGGCTTACCTTATCTTTAGGAAGCGTTTTACTAACTCTGTTTAAAGCCTCGAGTCGTTCTAATAAAGTCGGGTGAGAGTAATAGTGAAAACTGTACCAGGGATGAGGGGTCAGGTTCACTAGATTAGTTCTTCCCAACGTAAGTAATGCGGAGGCTAAAGCCTGGCCCAAGCTCGCTCGTTCTGCAGTAAACCGATCTGCCTCGTATTCAAAACGACGGGACCATCCATTTACAAGAGGATTCAATAAAAAAGTGCAGGGACCTGCACATAGGGAAAGAATGGCTATAATTCCATGATAGCTTGTTCTAGAAAACCCAAAAGCTTCGTACAAAGGCTTGTACTGTAGCAGGGCCTCCAGGATTACGAATGCTAAGAATAAGGAGCCTGTAGACAGGGCAAAAAGCTTCCAGATATGTTTTTTCTTTTCATGGCCAATCTCATGGGCTAGAACGGCACAAGTTTCTTCCTCTTTCAGGGTTTGTATTAAAGTATCGTATAGAACCACCCGTTTTGCTTTACCAAGACCAGTGAAATACGCATTAGAATGTTGGGATCGTTTAGACCCATCCATTACAAAAATACCAGCAGTCTTAAACCCGAGAGTCTCGGCAAGCCGTAAAATGTTATGTTTCAGAGTCCCTTCGGTAAGGGGGGTAAACTGATTAAACAAAGGAGCAATAAGGACAGGGTATAATACACTTAGCAGTAACTGGAATAGGGTAACGAATCCGAATCCCCAAATCCACCAGTACTTTCCGGCTGTATCCATAAACCAGAAAAGAAGGAGAAGCAAGGGACCCATCAATACCATTTGCACCAGCAACCCTTTGGCCAAATCTATAAAGAATAATCTTAGGGTCATACGATTAAATCCATACCGTTGTTCCAGAACAAATTGACGGTACAAAGCAGCAGGCAGGGAAAAAACACTAAATATTGCGGACAAAAGGAAAAGATATAGTAGCCCCTGGAGGTATACATGCTGAGCAAGGGACAGAACCCATACGTCTAGCCATCCCAAGGCTCCCCTATATACAAGAAACAGGACAAAAGCGGAAGACAATAGATGGGTAATAATAGAGAATCTGTTCTTATCCACAGTATATAGTACTGTTTTTTGGTAGGTAGGTAGATCTACCCAAAGCTGAAAAGCTTGAGGGACTTCTCCTGCATGCTTTCGGACATGTTTCAGGTTTAGCCAGGTTAGAAAAATCTCGTAGCCCGTTTCAAATAGCAAAAGCCCGGCAAACAGATTTCTTAGCGTCTCTGCGCTCATACTACAGAGAGTACTGCAAAAGGGCATACAGGGCAATTGCTTTTAAAGGTATTCTTGACAGGGCAGGGATAAATACCTATGTTGAGACCCAGGAATGGAACACGAAAAAAAACCAGTTACCCTGGCTGCAATTGCCCAAGAATTAGGTGTTTCCACCGCCACTGTTTCTTTAGCTTTACAAAACAAAAAGGGAGTCTCGGACAACACCCGGAAGTTGGTGTGCGAAACCGCTCAACGGTTAGGGTATGTGTACAACCGATCTGCCGCTCGACTTCGCACTCAGCGCTCCTTTACCATTGGCTTAGTGCTCCCAAACTTAACCAATCCTTTTTTTACCGAACTTACAGACAGTGTGGAAGAAGAGGTAGAAGCAGCCGGGCTTTCCCTACTATTAGCAAAAACTTCCGAGGATCTGAGCCGACAGCAGAAGGCTTTTCAGTCAATGCTAGAGTACCAGGTAGACGGTCTCTTACTTTGCCCCGCCTCTGGAACTACCCTGTCTGATTTAAAACTCCTTAGAGATGCGCAAGTTCCTTTAGTTCTGTTTACTCGATCGCTATCTGGCTTCCAGGGGGATTACGTAGGAGCCAACAACGAAAAAGGAACCTTCCTGGCCTGTGAGTATCTTCTTACAAAAGGACATCGGAAAATTTGCTTTATTGGAGGGAAATCCCACTCTCCTACCCGAAAAGAACGATATAAAGGATATGCAGAAGCACTGAAACAAAAAGGAATACTACCTTTGGTGGAATGGGACATGCCTAGCGAAACAAGTCTAAAAGGGGGATACGAGAGCATTCAGAAACTTTTATCCCTGCCTGATCCACCTACGGCCACTGTATGTTACAATGATGTGGTGGCTTTCGGAGTAATTTTAGGGTTATGGGCTGCTCAATTAGTACCGGGTAAAGAATTTGCCGTAGTGGGATTCGATAACATTGCCGATGCCGCCTTGTGGTCTCCACCCTTAACCACTATTGCAACCCCACCGGTAGAGGTGGGTAAGGTAGGAATTACTCTCCTTTTAGACCGTATTTCCTCACCTACAAATCCTCCCCGCGAGGTAATATTAGAACCTTCTCTTTTAGTGCGAGAATCAAGTTAAATCTATTTCAGGAAATGCATGTATGGAGTCTTGTTTAGTAGTAATAAATCCCAACCGTACCCCGCGCCAGGTTCGACGCCTTCGCACTTTGCTAAAGTCAGCAAACCCTCAAGCTATTATTCTTACCAAAAGTAGAGAAGAATTTTTAGAAGTAGTGAGGGATTTTTGCCGTAGTTCTCTGAAACATCTGCTAGTGTGGGGAGGGGATGGGACTGCCCATGATGCCATAAATGTGGTTATGCAGGAAGGCAAAGGAACTGAAAAAAATCTAGGCTTTATGCGTGGTGGGTCGGGTAATGGGATCCAGGATTCTTACGAAGTCCCTTTTCGCCTAAAATCTCAGGTAGAAGCTTTTGTGGAGAGCATCCAACAAAATTATAAACTTGCGGTTGATTTATTGCAAACCAAGACCAAAGAGGGGGTTCGGTATGGTCAGCTCTTAGGGTTTGGCTATGATGTCCGTATTTTGCACCGCCGCAACAGCCGAAAACACTCTCGGTTGGGAGAAGTAAAACCTGGTTTTTTTAATTATTTTGTCAGCTCTGCCCTTACCATTCTTACCGAACCCTTACGGGACGGGAAGGAATACACGCTTATCCTACGCCAAGGTAAATACATACTCCGGGCTACCCGTAGTAATGCCGAAATTCCTTTTCAGGAACTTCAATTACATAGCGATGCTCCCATGATTGAACTAGGTACCCGGGCCTATTATGGACGTATGTTCAAAGTCTGTCCGGATGTAGTGTGCAATAATGGACTTATGGGAGTATACCTATTCAACTTCCAAA
>JBDNDI010000202.1:0-5309 GCA_046719195.1 Spirochaetales bacterium
GCTTCCGTCGCACCGCAAATGGAAAGACCCAGTGCTGCAGGTACTGCCACTGCCCCTGTTGCCGAACCCGCTAAAGAAAAAGAGCAGGTAGAATCTTCCCAATCTTCGACAGCGCAACCCAAAGCGGAAGGAGCGGATCTCCGCAAACCGATACCGCAAGGTTCTATTTTACGGGTAGATAGTAAGCGTATTGATAACCTATTGAATCTTGTAAGCGAAGTAGTTATTTCCAAAGCGGCCTTTAATCAGCACGTTAACCAATTTAATGAATCTTTAGTGGAGTTTCAGAACCTGCAGGCAGTGTTTTCCGAACGTATAAAAGGATTGTTCGATCATATTACAGATACATTTTCCAGTGTTTCTTCTCAAACCTCTTCTAAGGAGCTAAAACGATCGTTGCTGGAGAAATACGGGGATCTGTTTACTTTGTTTGAAGACTTTGAAGCGAAGTTTAAGGGCAATGTAGCCCGTTTTAGAAGCACCGCTCAAAACCTAGGAAGAATTTCCGGAGAACTCCAAGAAGGTGTGATGCGAATCCGGATGGTTCCGATTTCCCAGATTTTTTCCCGCTTCCCCCGGTTAATCCGCGATCTTTCCCGATCCTTACAGAAAAAGATCAATCTAGTTATTGAAGGGGAAGATACTGAATTAGACAAATCAGTTATCGAAGACCTGTTAGACCCCTTAATTCATTGTGTCCGCAATGCCATAGATCATGGAATTGAAGAACCAGAAGAAAGAAGGGCTAAAGGTAAACCCGTTGAGGGTACGATACATCTACGAGCGAGCAATGAAGGAAACTTAATTGTAATCGAAATCTCTGATGATGGACGGGGTATTAATGTAGAGGCGGTTAGGAAAAAAGCTATAGAAAAAGGGATAATTCACCCCAATAAAAACCTTTCGGATGTGGAAGCCTTTAACCTAATTTTTGAGCCTGGTTTTTCTACTGCAAGTACTGTGACAAATATTTCCGGCCGTGGAGTAGGGTTAGATGTTGTCCGAAAACAGATTGAAAAGCTCAACGGTTCGGTTACGGTATCTTCTGAACCTGGGAAGGGAACCCGTTTCCTCATTAAACTGCCCTTAACATTAGCCATAATTCAGGGGCTTCTTGTTCGGGTAGGCACTGAACGATACGCTATACCCATTACTTCCGTTATCGACAGTCATCGTATCCGGCCTTCCGATATTAAGAGTATCGATAACTATGAAGTGTTTAATGTTCGGGAAGAGGTTGTTTCTATCCTTAGACTAAATCGGCTTTTTCGGATTCCGTCGAACGAGCAGCAAGAGTACTATTTTGTGGTAATTGTGGGCAGTGGCGAAAGTAAAATGGGGCTAGTGGTGGATAATCTGATCGGTGAGGAGGATGTGGTTATTAAGCCTTTAAAGGATCATTTCACCAATGTTCCGGGAATTGCCGGTGCAAATATTACAGGAGATGGAACAGTTTCTCTCATTATCGATGTTCCCCAGTTGTTGGAACTAGGTCTTAAACGGGAAATCGAGGAGAGAAGAAAGCGGGAAGCGGTAATCCGCTAGATTTTTAGAAGTCGAAAGAGGAAGCGCATGGCAAACCTTACAATAGAAAAAAATGGAAATACCATCCTCCTGGAGCGAGAGGAGGCAGCTCCGAAAAAGGTATCTCAGGATTTTAAAATGGTTACCTTTTCCTTAGGAGGTAAGGACTACGGCATTGATATCATGAAGGTGAAAGAAATTGCCAAGTTCAGTCAGTTTACGTATGTGCCGAATACGCCTCCTTTTGTTCGGGGAGTATACAATCTCCGGGGAGAAATTATTTCTGTAATCGACCTGCGTACCTTTTTCCACTTGCCGGCCGAACGCCGTTCCGATGGCATAGAAAATGGATTAATCCTTCGGTTGGAAGAATACCTTATCGGTGTAGTAGTCGATTCCATTGATAAGGTTGTTGGTATCCCGGTAGAGGATATTCAACCCCCTCATCCAATATTCGGTGACATTAATGTAAAGTATATAAATGGGGTAGTAGAGCATAAAGGTACCTTGTATTTAATTTTAGATGTTGACAAATTATTCGGAAAAGAACAGGTTCCTCTTAAAACGCATCCTCCGGTAATCACGGAAACAATCCCTGAAGCTTCGAGTTGGGGAAGTCCAACCCTCCCAGAAAAAGTTGCGGATCTGTCGAAAAGCAGTGAGAAAGAGTTTATTGAAGAAACTTTAAGAACTTTTAAATCTTTTTATATAACTCCTTTGAATGAAAAATGGTTAGAAAACAGGTTTCTACAATGGAAAAAAGAGCGAGGGAAGGCGGGTAGAGATCTGCAGATAAAATCTTACGAAGAGGCAGAAGATTTTTTAAAACCCTTCTATAGTCTCTATACAGATACTATTTGGCCAGATGAAGTTGCAGAATCTTTTTATCAATTGTTACAATCCTTTTCGGGAAAAGTTTTTTCTGTTTGGAACCCGGGTTGTGGGAGAGGATTCGAAACCTACAGTGCCGCTGCACTATTTCTACAAAAGTTCCCCCAGGTAGTTCTTAAAGTTTGGGCCATGGACAAAGACCTTCTTGCCATAAGTACAGCTCCAAATCTAGTGTTACCTTCCGAGCATATACCTGAATATCTTAAACCCTATACCATGCGGGGTAAGCAGGGAATTAGTATTACTTCAGAACTAAAGGATCGGATTTTTTTTGAATACCATGATATCTTACATGTAAATGTGGTTCCGGATTGTGATCTTATTATAGCGCGAGATCTATTGTCTTTCCTGCCTCCGCCAGATCAATCCAAGGTTTTAGAAGAGTTCCATACAAAACTAAAACCTACGGGGATACTTATTTTAGGAAACAATGAAGAACCTATCGATGCATCTCATTGGGAAAGAATTCCCAATGAGCATTTTTCCGTATACCGAAAAATTAATGAATAAGGAAAGGAAGGAGAGAAGGAATGCGTGTTGAATACATCAATCCTTTTGTAGAGTCAGCGTACAGTGTCCTGAAAGAAGTTCTCAACTGTCAGGTAACTAGAGGGGAGTTATACCTAAAATCTACCTCCACCCCTGTACTTGGAGTTGCTGCCTTAGTTGGTTTAGCCGGTGATGTGGAAGGTAGAATCCTTTTTGACATGAGCAAGGAGACAGCCATAAAAATTGCATCGGTTATGAATGGAGAAGAGCTCAATTCTCTGGACGATTTAGCTAAAGCTACCATTACAGAACTAGCCAATATGATAACAGCTCAAGCGGTTACTAAATTGCATGATTTAGGTTTTAAATTTGATTTAACCCCTCCCGCAATCTTTACGGGAGATAACATGGAAGTTACTACTGCCGAAGTAGAAGCCTTAATCGTTCCCATGAATGTTCCTTATGGGAAGGTTGAAATTAACGTAGCTATCCGTGAACGTATATAAGGAGAAGAATCCATGAAAACAAAGCTGGATTTCCCGGCGATTAATGATCGTAGACCCGAAGGGCTTAAGGAAGATGGTACTCCCTATCGGGTGTTGATAGTGGATGATTCTATGTTTGTAACTAAACAGATTGGCCAGATTCTTACTTCCGAAGGCTTCGAAATTGCTGGGGTGGCTTCGGATGGACAGGAAGCGGTGGATAAATATAAAGAATTGTATCCAAATGTAGATCTGGTAACTATGGATATAACAATGCCTAAAATGGATGGGGTAACCGCCCTCGAAAAAATTATGGAATTCGATAAAAACGCTAAGGTGGTTATGATCAGCGCATTAGGAAAACAGGATTTGGTAAAGAAGTCTCTTCTTTTAGGGGCTAAAAACTATATAGTAAAACCTTTGGATAGGAAAAAAGTACTAGAGCGGATTGTCATGTCCCTTAAAAAATGATATATACAATCATTCCCAGCTTGATTTAGGCTGGGGAATAAACTTTTTGCCGGGTTTAAGCGATTTGCTTAAAACTTCGGTTAGGTTGGTGATATTTTGTTTTATGCCCCGGTTCGGACAAACAAACCCGGGTAGAGTTGTAGATAGAAGCTAGGGCGGTTAGCTCAGTTGGTTAGAGCACCTGCTCGACACGCAGGGGGTCGGTGGTTCGAGTCCACTATCGCCCAAAAATGATTCTATAAAAATCGCTACGCCTGTTTGTTGTAGGGATTGGAATTCCAAATTGGGGGGATTCTATTCATCTCGGTTTCTAATTCTTGGTCAGTACTTCCCATTGTAGACATGATCCTATTTAAATACGATTTGCACAAATCCTAAGTTCGCGATACAATAATAAAATTAATAAAAAAACAAAATGTTTCAGGGAGGGTGTATGCGCAAGATTCTAGTTTTTCTAATCCTGGGTATTGGACTGGGTTTCTTGTCTGTTCTACACGCAAGCGAAAATACCCTAACCTTTGTAATTTCCCCTCCTCCTATTGGGTACCCGGAGTTTGAGAAAGGCGTTAGAGATTACTCTGCGGGTGGTAATTTTATCTACGCTCGTACCAAGCTGCAGGATACAACCCTCAATGTATTAGGCGCAACAGGTTTTATGAACTATCAGGAGTGTCCCTATTCCAAGCTAGCTTTCTCCGGGAACGTGAACGGTGGTTTCTTGATAGGGAACAAATACGACCTTACCCTTTGGCTGTTGTCGATTCAGCCTTCTGTAGCGTACCAAATCGACCTTTCTCCCACCTTTTCTATGTTCCTAATAGGTGGAGTTGGAATGGAGGTATCTATAACAACCATGACTGTTGAAATCCCTCAAGTTATTAATTCTTTGATTACTATAGATCCAACCACCGTGTATACCACTCAGGCGGTCTATCATCCCACTATTGGGTTGCAGATCAATATGGAGATGGGGTCCTTCATCTTTTCTCCTTTTGGGATGTATACCTATACTACCGGTTCTTACTGGGTTGAACAGAAAAGCGCCATGTCCTTTACCTATCCTTCTTTTTCCGGAAACCTTGATGCATTTTCCAGCACGGTTATTGGGTTCGACCTTCTCTATAAACCATTTGGGGTTTCTTTAAGTTCCCTTACCCATTTCCGGCCGGATACTACCTTGCTATCCATTGCCCTGAAGTGGCTCCTGTCGCGGTAAAGATAAAGGTACGGTGTGGCAAAGGAATGTTTAAAAAAAGAGATATGGAAATCCTTACTTGTCCCTTACAAGAAATAAAAACATTGGCACCTAGATTCGTAATTTCACTTATCCAAACACTGGTAGGAGGTATACGGTCCGTTGGATACTGCGCTTGAGGAGGAAGAAAAAATTAATTTTCCATTCAAAGAGTACCAAGCTCAGATTGAATCCTTTCATCAGTTGATGCTGGA
>JBDNDI010000203.1:0-5303 GCA_046719195.1 Spirochaetales bacterium
TTCTATCTTTGCCTGGAACCCAACCGTTTTCCCTTTGTTTTAAAAGCTAAACCCTTACCTAACACCCTTCTTTCTGCCCTAGGTAAAGCAGAGACTGAAGCAGGTCTAGTAGAATTGGTAGAGGAGTATCCTTAGGCTTCCCCTTTCTTTTTTTTCGCTTCCTCTGCTTTGCGGCTGATTTTATTCCATATACCGGCTAGTCCCATGGCTTTTTTTGCTTCTAGAAGGGTTTTTTTCGCTTCTTCCCGCATTACAAGGGTCCCGTCATAGATAACTTCATCTACATATCCTTTGCGAGATTCGAACTCTGCTCTTTTTTCCCGAAAAGGATCTAAAAAGGCATTCAAAGCTCGGGCTAATTTCTGCTTTACCTCTACATCTCCTACCTTACCGGTCTTGTATCGGGATTTTAACTCTTCCACCTCTGCCTTGTTAGCATTAAAAAGATCATGATAAATAAATACAGGATTCCCTTCCACCTTACCGGGGATATCGGAGCGAATCCGATTCGGGTCAGTGTACATTCCCATAACTTTTTTTTCAACGGATTTAGCGTCATCGGATAATAGTATAGCATTATTGAGGGACTTAGACATTTTGGATCCCCCGTCGGTTCCCACCAGGGTGGGGACTTCCCCCAATAAGACATCGGGAATCGGAAAAACCTCGCCGTATAAGTTATTGAATCTTCGGGCAATCTCCCTGCAGAGTTCTACATGAGACTCGTTATCTTTGCCTACAGGTACCAAATGGGCTTTGGGCAATAAAATATCCGCTGCCTGTAACACCGGATATCCTAAGAGGCCAAAAGGCATTTCTGCTAGATTGGCTGATTTTGCCATGTCTTTTAAGCTGGGAATACGCTGCAGACGAGGAACAGAAACTAGCATTTCGAACAGGAGGTTTAACTCGTATACCTCGTGTACAGCCGACTGTAAATAAATTACAGATTTGGCCGGATCAATGCCGCAGGCTAGGTAATCCAATACCATCTGTCTAGCGTTCTCAGTAATTTCTGCTATATCTTCTGCAGAAGGACGGGTGGTAAGGGTATGAAGATCGGCTATAATAAAAAAGCATTCATACTCGTCCTGCAAACGCACCCTGTTTTTTAGAGAACCTACATAATGTCCCAAATGCAGTTTGCCTGTAGGCCGATCACCCGTAAGAATTCGTTTTTTCGACATGTACGCTCCTATCGTAGATCCCTGAGATTTGCTAAAGGACTCCCTTCATCCTCCCCTGGAAAACGTTTAGCACTTCCACTTTTATAATCCAGGTAGCGGAGAAGGAAAGAACCTACTGCTTTGTCCGCTTTATTAAGCGAGCTAGATAATCGTTCAGCTACCTTGGTTAAAGACTTTACATCCACCGTTTCCAAAGGAGCAAAAACATAAGCAAGATTTGACTCTTTCATGTATGTATTTCCTCCTCATGTTTATTTTCTGTCTTTCCTCTGCCCAATAGGGTTGCAATAGGGGCTAGGTAAGGTACGTTTTCGCAGGTAATTTTGACCGCAACGGTTAATGGAACCGCTAGGAACATACCCGCGATACCCCAGATCCAACCCCATACAAGTAAAGAAAAGATAATAATAACAGGACTCAAATCTAAATGATCTCCTAGCAATTTCGGTTCTACAAAATTGCCTAGTACTTGCTGGATTATAATCAGAAAGATTAGTACTACCACCGCTTCATTCCAGGAGGGATAGTACTGCAGAAGGGTAAAACCTACAGTAAGAAGAGTAATTATTATAGAACCTAGACTAGGGATAAAATTAAAAAAGAAAGTTAGCACTGCCCACAGCACAGGTAAATCTATCCCATATACTAGCAAAAATACTAATACGCCAAGACCTGTAAGAAAACTGATAAAAAGTTTAATAGAAAGAAACCGGGTAATTTGTATGGCGGTATGGTTAAAAATACGAAAAATACGGGTGGTTAAGCGAGATTGGAAAGCTCGCAGAACCTTGGTTTTAATGTAAGGTCTTTCAAGCAGCAAAAAGACTAGAAAAATTATAAACAGAACTAAGCCGGCTGCAAAGTCCATGAATCGGCCAGAAAGGCTCAAAAGGTAGGAACCAATAAGTCGAGGGAAGGTTATTGCTGTGGTTTCCTGGGGCAACCCGAAACGGCCAGCCCAGTAATCCAGAATCTTTTGTAATCGAAGACTGTATTTGGGCATTTCCCGGTATAGGGTAGTAACACTAGAATAGAAAAACACTCCAACTAAAAAGCCTAACCCTAAAATAAAACAAATAAGTAACCCTATAGCAAAGCTTCTAGGAAGTTTAAGCAACCGTTGAATTCCATCCACTGCAGGAATAACAACAAAGGAAATTAAAACCGCTGTAACAAAGGGGAGAACAACACTGGAGGTAACGTGTAAAACCGCTCCCGTTGCAAATACTGTGAGAATAGCTAACATCAGTGTGGAAAAGCGGTCTAATCTCATAATTAGTTCCTTTACCTTACTAAAAGTTTGGTTTATGCGCAAGAACCTTCTAGATAGGATGCACTTCTTGACAAAACCGGAAAATTTGTGCACCTTTTTACGGCACAGACGAGGTGGATGTAGCTCAATGGTGGAGTCCCAGACTGTGGATCTGGTTGTTGCGGGTTCAAGTCCCGTCATCCACCCTTACCACCGTCTTCGTGGTGCTCCGCTTGCGGATTCATCCGGCAAGGGAGAAGAAGCGCCCGTAGCTCAGTTGGATAGAGTGCCGGACTTCGAATCCGTCGGTCGCAGGTTCGAATCCTGCCGGGCGTAGAAGGGCCGTTAGCTCAGCTGGTAGAGCAGCAGACTCTTAATCTGCGGGTCGAAGGTTCGATCCCTTCACGGCTCAAGCGGAACTAAAGGTAATTGACAGGGCCCGAAGTTCCAGATAATATTTGCGAGAGTGGTGAAATTGGCAGACACGCCAGACTTAGGATCTGGTGCCTTACGGCGTAAGGGTTCAAGTCCCTTCTCTCGCAACGGCAAGGCAATAAATGCCGCATTGCGAATTTGGACGCCATTAGGAAGGGTGTAGCACATGCGGGAATAGCTCAGTTGGTAGAGCTCCACCTTGCCAAGGTGGATGTCGCGGGTTCAAGTCCCGTTTCCCGCTAAAACATCGCAGGCGGTCCGGCATTCCGGGTCGCCTTTTTTTTTCTTACATCGAACGAGGAGGCCCTAGGTGGTATTAGAAAAAGAAATCCAACATCTTCCGGAAACTTCCCAGGTAAAACTGCGGGTTACCGTAAAGAAAGAAGACGTCAAAACAGAGTACGAAAAGCTCTTAAAAGACTACGCAAAAACCGCCCGCCTTGACGGGTTCCGTAAGGGTAAAGTTCCCCCTTCGGTATTAGAAAGAAAGTTCGGAGAAGAGATAAAACTAGAGGCCGGACAGAAAATTATGGAACAGGCCTTGAAGGAGATTTTCTCTGAAATTGAAGAAAAACCGCTTATGTATGCGGTTCCGAAACTAGAGGAAGAATCGGATATTCAGCTCAATTTTGAAAAGGACTATCAATTTACCGTTACCTACGATGTATATCCTAAGATTGAGTTAGGCCCTTATACGGGCTTAGAAGTAGAACAACCCGTAGTAACTATCACCGAAGAAGATGAGAAGCGGGAATTGGATGCTTTGGTAGAGCAGAACTCCTTTGTCGTTGAAAAAGACGGGGAAGCAACAAAAGAAGATATTGCCACAGTAAACTACTGGGAATTAGATGAAAGCGATAGGGAAATCCCGGAAAGCAAACGTACAGATTTTACCTTTACTATTGGAAAAGGCCAAACTCTTCACGATTTTGATGTAGATGTCCAAGGCATGAAAAAAGGCGAAATTCGCCAGATCACCAAAACCTTCCCTGCCGATTACAAATATCCCGAACTCGCCGGGAAAACTCTCCGTATGGCTTTAGAACTTGTAAGTCTGAAGGAAAAGAAACGCCCTGAGTTAAACGATGAATTGGCTCAGGACATTAGTGAAAAATATAAAACCTTAGAAGATTTAAAAGAAGACATCCGAAAACGCCTGAACCAGACAGCCCAAGACCGATTGAGAGCCCTTACTATCGAAAGGCTAATGGAAAAGGTGCTAGAAAAATCCTCCCTTGTAGTTCCCCAGTCTATGCTACAGCTAGAGCTGGAACATACATGGGAGCACTTTCTAGAACAGAACCGGATGAAGGAATCTGTGGTGCTAAACCTTTTAAAAGTACAGGGCAAAAGCAAAGAAGATTTGTTTGAAGAGTGGAAGCCCCAGGCGGAAAAAAGCTTAAAAATCCGCCTGTTAATAGAAGAAATGATCCGCAAAGAACAGATCGAAGTTAGCGAAGACGAAATTGAAGGGCAGATAAAAGAACAGGCAGAACGAGTATCCATGAAACCGGAAGAGCTTCGTTCGTACTACGAAAAGAACGGATATTTGGATACCTTAAAGCATGATATTCAGGAAAAAAAGCTATTCGATCGGATCTTAGCCGATACTAAGATTGTACGGGGTTCAGAAGTCAAATTTGTAGACATTTTTCAAGGAAATCGTTAATTTTTAGAAACATGAAAGAAAAAATGCACAGTCTTGTTCCCATTGTTATTGAACAGAGCGGTAGTGGTGAGCGGGCGTATGATATCTATTCCCGTTTATTAAAAGATCGTATTGTCTTTATCGATGGGGAAATTTTCGACCTAACTGCCGACTTAGTGGTGGCTCAGCTTCTCTTTCTAGAATCCCAAGATCCGGAACGAGACATAAGCTTGTACATTAACTCTCCTGGAGGGGCGGTTACTGCAGGCTTAGCTATCTACGATACGATTCAGTATATAAAACCCAATGTTCAAACCATCTGTCTCGGTCAGGCTTCTTCCATGGCAGCCCTGATTCTTGCCTGCGGTACCAAGGGCAAACGGTTTGTGCTGCCCTCTAGCCGAGTACTCATCCATCAGCCCTGGGGGGGAGTACAAGGGCAAGTGTCGGATATTAAAGTTCAAGCCCGGGAAATCCTCCGTCTAAAAAAGCTTACCATCGACTATTTTGCTTTTCACACAGGAAAAACCTCCGACGAAATTGCCCGTGATATGGAACGGGACTTTTACATGTCCGCAGAAGAAGCGGTAAGCTATGGATTGGCGGATAGGGTTCTTATAAGGGGGCCGAATGAGCAAGCTAAGAAATGAGGCCGTAAAAGTATGTTCCTTCTGTGGGAAAAGTGCGGACTATGCGCGCCGATTAATTGCAGGTCCGGGAGTTTACATCTGTGATGAATGCGTAAATGTCTGCAAGAAAATCCTCGACGAAGAAAGATCGG
>JBDNDI010000204.1:0-5285 GCA_046719195.1 Spirochaetales bacterium
CCCCTTCCCTCGGTATGTCCCGTATTTGGGTAATATATTCTTTGACTCATACACCTTGGCTCCATAACTCGCAGCTATGGTTCGGGTGCGATCCGTAGAACCAGAATCTATTACCACTATCTCATCTACTAAAGGAGTACGATCCATTAACTCTGTTTTAAGGATTAGTACTTCTTTGCCAATAGTAACTTCTTCGTTTAAGGTAGGAAAAGCTACAGAAATTTTCACCCTTTGTTGCTCTTTTAAAGCCAACAATCGGGCTTTATTTTCATATCGGCTGTGATGGTATGTATGCTCCAAGATAATTTCAGTTTCAGAAGTTCTCATTCTTCTTTTAACTCCATAGCCTCCATCCCCAACTGTAAAAATAATTCTAATTGATGGAAGCCTTTTTCAATAGGTTCAATTTCGATAAACTCCTCCCTCTTGCCCTTTCGTCCTTTGGCAATTCCAAGAGTAACCGCTGGAATTCCATAAGAATTAATAAAAGCAGTTTTTGTTGGTGCGGCTAAAGCTCGCTCTTCTATTTTTAGTTTTCCGTACACTTCTTTAAGAATCTGTTGAAGCTCCACGTTCAATGTTGGATCGCCTACCGGCACATGGGAAATAATCTTTATTTCAACTTTGGCTCCGGCTTCTTGCGATATACGTTCTATAGTACCGATTGCAGTATTTTTCATCATATCCAGAACTAAAGGATTCATCGAGAACATTTCTAGTTCAAGGACCCCTTCGCTAGGATAGTATCCGAACCCAACACCTGCATCTATCTTGGCAAGGTTGAAGATTGTTTCATTTTCTTTGTCCCATTGAATGGCACCCAGTTGAAAAGCAATGTTGGAGAGCACATTCACAGAAGAGGCGATTCCCGGCCGTTCCAAAACACCCGCCTCAGGGGTGGTAATTCTAACAACTAACTTACATTGTCCCAAGGGTTTAGGTTCAAAGATTCCCTGGTGTATACTAGTAACATATACGGCAAATTGAAAGGACCCCGGGAAATTTTTTAAAAAATGCTCTAAGCCTAAAAACTCTCTCTCTTCTTCGGAAAGATGGGTAAATAGACATACAACATTATGGGGAAATACGATTGAACGCGAATGAATCTGCTCAATAAAAGTTAGCAAAGTGGCCACCCCTAAGCTTTCATCCGCTATCCCCATTCCAGTGGCCCGAGTCTCTGACAAGCGGACTAGACTTTCTAAGGGTGAATACTGTTCTGTTCCTATATCGGTATACAGCAATACGTACTTCTCTGAATAGCTGCCAGCGGGTATGACTACGGCTACATTTCCAAACTCGTCCTGGTAAGATTCAGAAATACCGAAATCGTTTAGCTTACGTAGGATAAACTCTACCCGCGGAGAGTCCTGCTCGGGGGAAGAAGGAACTTCATTAAAAAGCATTGCATCGGTGAGAATCCGAGTAACTAAGGGACTGTATTTACCCGATTTTATTAAAGGTTTTCCCGTAACTCTAAAACGATGCCGGAATACTCGTTTAAAGAAATTAGTTATACTTCGAGTAAAACCAGATATGTTCATGGGTATCTAGTACTATACTTTACTTTCTATTAGGCTGCAATCCTAAAATGAATGTTTCCTGCCACGATCTCCTACCTTGGATAAAGAAAACAAATATATTACTTTATAAAGCCATGGTTCGCCTAGTTAAGCTGGAGGAATACAAAGAAGCTCAATACCTTTTTCCCTTCCTTACAGAAAGCCAAGTACCCTCTGCAAAAGCTCTTTTGGAAGGTTTATACCCGCCAATCCCTGTCTTGCGACAAAAGAAAAAGAGGGAATCTATCCAGGTTATTTGGGGCAAGAAGATAATAGAAGGATTATGTGAACTTTCCCAACACCCAGAACCGAGTGGAGCTATACACCCGGGCCATTTACTCGTACGGTTATACTCCGAAGAGGAACTCTCTATAAAAGAAGCCCTCCTTATTTTTTTAAGCTTAGAAAATCGTAAAGACCGTTTTAGCTGGCATGAATTAGAATCGCTTTTATTGTTTATGCAGGACAATTCTATCGCTCTTTCTTTCGAAGAGATCTCCCAATACCTCCTTTCGGAGGGGCGCTTTCAGAGGGTAGAGCAATTCACCCGTTTACCCGAAGTATTAAAGATCCTAGTGGATAAGGGAAAAATAGACTTAAAAACTGCTGAGCGGGTTCGGTCTCTACCTAACTCTACCCTAAGGGTGTTAGAACCTTTGTTAGAAAAAATAAGCTTTTCTGAAGCGAGGATTAGTTTAAGCAGATTCTATGAAATCTCTAGGAGAGATCAGCTAGAGGAGAAAGAAGCTGTTCGCCTAGCGGAAACCCTAGTGAAGCATCCTAATCCCTTGCAATTCCTCTATCAATATCGGTATCCACAAATCCACCGACTAGAACAAATCCTCCATCATACAATTCACCCTCTAATAAAAGGATCGGGTATAAAACTCCAGCCTCCTGAAAACTTTGAAGGTTCCCGGTTTACCCTGGAGTTCTCCTTCGAAAATAAGAATCAATTAATACGGAAAATAGAAGTGCTAAACAAACTCACGGAAAAAATAGATGAATTGGTACAGCAATTGGGTTAAGTCCGTGTATGTAACCCCTGAGGCTCTAAAACTAGCCTCTTGCAAGAGAGCCTTAAAAAAGTTTAGCTCTTATCAAATTGTACCCGATGCAAGGGCTATTCCTGCTACGGCCTTAAATCAACATACCCTGTTTATTACTTCCAGCCGGGGCCAAACCGTAGGGAAGTGTCCGGGTTCTAGAGGCCATCTATGTTGCAATTATATAACCGTAGATCTATACCTTGGCTGTTTCTTGGGCTGTTCCTACTGTATTATGAAAAGCTATTTAAACTTCTCACCCCTTACCGTATATGCGGATCCTAGGCCTTCTATTGAAACCCTACGACAGCTGGCCATCGCCAACCCTTCGAATACTATACGTGTGGGAACAGGGGAAACGGGAGACTCCCTTCTGTTAGATCCTATTTTTGAGCTAAGCAGAGAGTTCATCGAAGGGTTGGCCGATCTACCCAATGTTTATTTAGAGTTAAAAACAAAGACCCATTTCGTGAATCATCTTCTATCTATTTCATCTAAAGGCAATGCTATTATCGGATTTTCTCTAAACGCTCTAAAAATACAAAAAAACGAAGAGTTATACAGTGCTTCTATGGAGGATCGTATACAAGCAGCTAATAAAGTAGCTTTGGCAGGGTATGGCATAGCCTTCCATTTCGATCCCATTATTCATTTCCCTGGATGGGAAGAAGAATATGCAAAAACTATAGCCCTTCTTGAAAAAGTCCCAACCCATAAAATTCGATGGATTAGTCTTGGTACTATGCGGTACACTCCTGCCTTAAGAGACAGTCTTGAAGATCGTCCCTACTTGTTTGAAGAGTTCGTTCTTTGTAGAGATGGCAAGTATAGGTACTTGCAACCACTCCGCATCCATATATACCGTTGGTTTCTAGATAAATTAAAGGCTATTACACCGGCGCCCGTGTATCTTTGCATGGAAAGTATCGATGTTTGGAAAAAGGTGTTTGGGGAACATCCTATGAATAATGAAAAACTTCGGGGTATACTTAAAGTACCCAAACCTCTGGAGGGATGGAGATGGTAAGAAAGTATTTCCTGGTATTTCTATCTTTGCTTGCTTTTCCCTTATTAGGAATCGAAGTAGGAGAAGTGGTCTACTTGCAACGAGGTGCTACCTTAATACGAAATAACAGCACCTATTCGGTAGATTTTGGTCTTGGGGTAGAATCCTACGACCTTATTAAAACCGATTCTTCAGGTCTGGTGGAAATCCAATTCGATGAAGCCACCGGAATTAAAGGGGGCCTTCTTCTCAAGCCTTCCACTAGTTTGTACATAGACCTTAGTCGCTTAGAAGAGGGAGGCAAAGCCCGGGTGGAATTATTGTCAGGTACGGTATCTCAAAAATCTATAAAGCTATTGGGAAAAGCTAGTGTAGAAGTCAGAGCCGGGAATGTTTCCATGGGAGTAAGAGGTACTTCTTTTGAGGTAGCAACGGCTCCGGACGGATCTATTCTTGTTTCCTGTGAAGAAGGCAGAGTAAGATGTGAAGCAGAGGATGGAACCATTCTGTTCTCGGAACCAGGTATAGCTGTAGAGAATACTCCCGAGGGAGGGTTTAGGAATTTACCTCTCCTGTTAGAAAACCTAGAAACTTTTCGACGTAACTGGCATACCGAACGTATAGAAGCTTTTCGTAGTAATGCTCACCGGGCTCTTCGAGACTTCGCAAACCGATACCTATCTATGAAAGCTAACTTTGATGAGGCATATAGAGCTTTAATGGCCCGGTATGAAACCCTAGACAAATGGTTCCGAGAGGATAGAATGGGCAGGATAGGTAGCACTCCCGAAGTTTTACGTGAAAAGCGTACTGTTGTAGGGCCTCTTCTTAAAGTACGCCAGAGCAGTTTTCTATTTGAAAAGGTATACTACCGGATTGTGGAACTCCGTCAGTACTATCAGCAAGGTTTGATTCGAGGTTCTTTAGGTAATGGATTGACAGCGGAAGATTTTTTTCGGCGTTTTGACAATGAAGCTGTGGATTTAGAGGAAAAAATGCGGGTTCTACGATACACTTCCAAGCTTTTTGCAAAAAGAAACGATGGAGTTTCCATTTTGGACAGTTTAATAAACGAGTAAAAGCGGTTGCCAAGCCCTCCCAGGAACAATACAATTACCTCTATGGATCAGGTAGAAACCATTCGGGAAGTGTTTCAATATTTACGCCAGTTCTCCGGTACTACTTTTGTTATCAAAATTGAGTTCCCCCTAATTCAGGACACCCATTTCCCTGTATTAATAAAAGATGTGGCCTTACTCCATTATGCAGGAATACGGATAATCTTAGTACCCGGTGCTAAAGAACGAATAGATGAAATATTAAAAGACTACCATATTGAAAATCAAATTATCCACGGCATTCGGGTTACGAGTCACGAAGCTATGCCCTTTATTAAAATGGCTGCCTTTGATGTGGCCAATCGATTAATGACTAGTCTTTCTGCGTCCTCCATTAATGCTGTTATCGGGAACTGGGTACGAGCCCGCGGTATCGGTGTGGTAGAGGGAATTGATTTTCAAAGTGCAGGCAGGGTGGATAGAGTATATACTGAAGAGCTACGAAAAGTCCTGGATGACCGATTCATACCTATTCTTCCTTGTATAGGGTGGAGCTCAATCGGAAGACCCTACAATATTTCTTCTAATGAACTAGCCGTGGTTACTGCGGCTC
>JBDNDI010000205.1:0-5281 GCA_046719195.1 Spirochaetales bacterium
TTTTCGGGCTCGTTTTGGCTTTAATTCCCGGAAAATGGACAGCACTGCCCTATCTACATCCCGGTTAGGGGGGGATAAAGGAAAAAGAAACTTCTTTGCGGCTGTATAGTAATCCTTAAATAAAAGCGGTACGACCTCTGTTTCTCCCTGTTCTTCTTTTAGTTTTAAGTCTTCCAGAGAAACCCGTAGCAAAGCCTGTAACCCTAATACTCTCTCCTCCCCGTTCGGTTTGCGATGATCAAACGACTCCATAGTTCGGTAAAACCGATCGGCAAAATTATTTTTGTTTTCGCGAAGGGCTATATCTAAGGCAGGGATAAAGTACCGGAGGAGCTTAAAAGAGTATAACGCTTTTAACGTGGAAGCAGCTGCCCCCGTGCCTAGTATTTTAAACAATTCTTCTGTTAACCGGGAAGGAGAGGAGGTATGTAAAAGGGAAGATTCTTTTAAAATAGCCCTCCGGGTAAAAAAGGGAATTTTAAAATCTAACATGGCAGCATACTTAACTGCCCGAAGCATTCGTACCGGATCTTCGGAAAAAATCTGTTTTAAAGGAATTAAAGGCCGTACTATCCTGTCCTGGATATCCTTTACCCCCCCAACATAATCTAGGATGATTTCCTCCAGGGGGCAGTAGTACAGAGCATTCAGGGTAAAATCTCTCCGTAACACATCTTCCTGAATCGTGCCATATTCATTTTGATCTACACTGTTAAAGGACCGAAAGGTAGATACTTCGATAATTTTATTTCCAAAGTACACATGTACCAAACGAAACCGTTTGCCAATAATCCGGGAGTTACGGAAAAGACGTTTTATTTTTCGTGGATGTGCATCGGTTACTAAATCAAAATCCTTCGGTTTCCTTCCTACCAACAGATCCCGTATAGCACCCCCTACTATATAAGCCGTATGGCCCGCAGATCTGAGACGGAGAAGGATGGAAACCGCATCCGGATCAATATCTTTCTGTTTCAGGGAATGCTCCGCTTTTGTGTAAATAATCGCTTGTTTTATCGGAGCTCCCTGCGCTGTTTTACCATATCGAATCAGCAATGATGTAAAATCCTGTCTATCGTTGATTTCTATATACTATAAGAGATAGAAAACTAAGGAGTCAAGGACAAAGATTTATGGTACAATCCTTCTATGGACGGAACAAAGAGCTACACTATTTGGGTATTGCAAAAACAGAAAGAACACTTTGGTGAATACGGTGCTTCCTCCCATTTACTAGACTATTTATCCCGGCATTCTCCCTTTTCGCTTCGCGCCCCCTGTGGGGGAAAAGGACGTTGTGGCAAATGTAAAATCAAGGTATTAGAAGGCACCCCTTCTCCGGTTACAGAAGAAGAAAAAGCTCTTTTATCTGAAGAGGAACTCCAAAAGGGCTTCCGCTTAGCCTGTCTCACCCGTCCGGAATCGGATCTTACCCTTGCCCTAGAAGAAGAAATCCAACTTGCAGGGAATAAAGCAGTTCTTTTATCCTCCCCTCTACCGGTAGATGACTCTCTTCGCAGTTTAGTGTTAGAGTTAGTTCCACCCTCCTTAGAAGACCAACGATCCGATCATACTCGGATTCTATCGGCCCTAAAGTCTGAAGGAATTCATCTGCCCTACTATCTGTTACAAGAATTACCTCAGGTTTTACGTCAAGGCAACTGGATAGTAACCCTTTCATATTATAAAAACCAAGTACTTTCCCTCTTTCCCGGAACTAGCATGGAGCAAACCTGTGGTGTAGCTATAGACCTAGGCACCACTACCGTAGCGGTTTACCTGTTTGATCTTTCTACAGGTCAACAAATAGATGCAGAATCAGAATTAAATGCTCAGGAAGCTTTTGGAGCCGATGTCATTTCCCGGATTCAATTCGCTCTAGAACAGCCGGAAAACCTACCCTTTTTAAAAGAGAAAATTCAAACCCAAATCAACTCCCTGATTGTAAGAATGTGCCAAAGGAACCATATTCGGCCTATTCAGATTTGTATGTTCTGTCTGGTAGGGAATCCTACTATGATACATCTTGCTCTAGGCTTACCCCCTCAGTATATTGCTGAGGCGCCTTTTATTCCGGTAACCACCGAACCTTTGCTCTACCCCGCCCGGGAATTCGGATGGTCCTTTGCTCCCGGTGGAGTTGTCCGCATACCGCCTTCGGTCTCTGCGTATGTAGGTTCGGATATTTTAGCTGGAGCTTTAGCAGCCGGGATGGACAAGGGGGGGGGAACTTCGATCCTAATTGACTTAGGTACGAACGGCGAAATATTCCTTAGCCAGGGAGGTCGCTTTCTCGCCTGTTCTACTGCTGCCGGCCCTGCCTTTGAGGGAGCTGAACTAACTTGTGGAATGGGGGGAGTAGCGGGCGCCATAGACAAAGTTACAAAAAAGGATTCTTCCATAACCTTTACCACTATTCTTAGCCAGCCGCCTTTAGGGTTTTGCGGTGCCGGGGTAGTAGATATACTCGCCCTTCTACTTGAAGAAGGATTGGTGGATGATACGGGGAGACTTTTAAGTCGGGAAGAGGCTGAAAAAGCCCACCACCCCTTTTCCCCTTATATTGTACCGTATGAAGGAGAGCCGGCCCTTCAATTAGTTCCTGCAGATTTATCAGCTACGGGCTTACCCATTGTCTTTACTCAACAGGATATCCGGGAAATTCAACTCGCTAAAGCTGCCATTGCCGCAGGCATACATACCCTGCTAGGTACTGCAAGACTATCCTTCTCCGATATAGATACCCTGTATATCGCAGGAGGATTCGGGAATTATCTAAATCCTGCTTCAGCTTTGCGTATTGGACTGATTCCTAAAGAACTACAAGGTAAAATTCAAAGTTTAGGAAATGCCGCAGGCCTAGGAGCTGCGATGGCCTTGCTCTCTGAGGATGCCTTTGCTCGGATGCAAGCTATAAAAGAGCGCACCACCTACATTGAACTATCTTCCTCCCTCGAATTCCAGGATTGTTATGTAGAACAAATGCTTTTTTCATAAAAAAATACCAAAAAGAGTAACATTTTTTTATACAGCAACTCTTTTCCATTTTAGAATAAGACTGTACAATTCCACATCATCGGGGAGGAATCTATGGGTCTTTTAGAAGAGATTAGTGAATTCTTACAAAAAGGCAAGGCTAATGATGTAAAGGCCTTAGTGCAAAAAGCCATTGACGAAGGAATGGATGCAAAAACCATTCTAGAAGAAGGGCTCATGGCTGGAATGAACATAGTGGGCATTAAATTCAAAAACAATCAGGTGTATGTTCCGGAGGTGCTCATTGCCGCCCGCGCCATGAACGCAGGTATCGCCCTTCTGAGACCCCTTTTAGTTAAAGAAGGAGTAAAGGCAAAAGGAACGGTTATTTTAGGAACCGTAAAGGGAGACTTACACGATATCGGGAAAAATCTTGTAAAAATGATGATGGAAGGTAAAGGCCTAGAAGTTGTAGATCTGGGAACTGACGTCCCTGCGGATAAGTTTATCACTAAAGCTGTGGAGCATAATGCCCGGATTATTGCTTGCTCGGCCTTACTCACCACTACCATGACAGAGATGAAAAATGTAGTAGAAAAAGCCAAAGAAGGCGGTATTCGAGATAAGGTAGTTATTATGATCGGTGGAGCACCGGTAACAGATTCTTACTGTAAAACAATTGGAGCCGACATCTACAGACCCGATGCTGCTACAGCAGCCGAAGCAGCTCTAGAAATGTGTTCTTAATTACGCCTTTCTACCTGTATTCGGTTTCCCACTGCCAGGCTTCAGGGTAGAGGGTTCCCTTTGCAATAAACCGTGCTTCCCCTCCTAAAAAGGGCCGCTCTACTTTCCACAGAGTAGAGTCCCCACCCTCCCCTGCCTGTTTTTCAAAGCTAACCCGTAGCTTTCCCCCTAATACCCGTACCGTAACAGGGGAATCCACTAGACCGAGAGTTGCCGCTATAACAGCAGATGCCGTAGCGCCGGTACCACAGGCCATAGTCTCTCCCTCTACACCCCGCTCAAAGGTCCTTTGCCAGAGGGTATTGCGATCTTTAATATCGACAAAGTTTACATTCGTGCCTTGAGGGAAATAGGGGTGATGCCGCAGAGCAGCCCCATAGGTAGATACCCAGTCCTTTGGAGCCTCAAAAGCCTTTTCCCGAAACACAACGGCATGGGGAGCTCCGGATATTTCTACCGAGTGCACGGTTAACCGTACCACCTTTCCTTCTGAATCCTTTATTTCCAGGCTTATGTTTAGTTCCGGCGGTGCGGTAATCTGTAGACCTACTCTAACCTCTAGGTCTTCCACATAAGCTTCTACAAAACCGCCCAGGGTTTCGATCCTTTGGGATCGACCTGCAATACCTTCTGTATAAGCATAACGGGCTACACACCGGGAGGCATTCCCACACATTTTAACTTCAGTCCCATCCGGATTAATAGTCCGCATGGTGTAATTACCCCCCTGGCTAGGAAGCTCTATAAGCATAAGCTCATCTGCCCCTAAGGAAAGGCGGTGGGTACAAATTTTCCGGGCCAAAAAAGGTATTTCTTCTTCCGAAAGGATCTTAAAGCGGTTATCGATGAGAATAAAATCGTTTCCCAAACCGGACATCTTTGTAAACGGTATTAATTTATCCATGTTTTTCCTTCCAATGTTCTGCATAGGCAAAGAGAGCCGGAGCTCCGCCGGTATGCCAAAAAAGGATCCGCTCTCCTTTTTTAAAAGTTTTCTTCCGGATTAAATCGATCAAGCCTGCCATAGCTCTACCCGTATACACTGGATCTAACACTATTCCCTCTGTTCTACCACAAAGATCAATTGCTTCCTTCTCTGGAGGGCCTAATACCGCATATCCCTCCCCTAAATAGTCATCCCAGCAGTGAATCTCTTCGAGCGGTAGGTTTAGGGAAAGGCCTAACCGTTTTATAAGAGCTTTAGCAATAGAAGCCACCCCCGCCTGGAGTTCTTCTGTCGGACTATCGATGGCAATGGGAGTAATTTGAACAGGTAAACCCAAGGCTTTAGCCCCCACACACATACCTGCCTGAGTACCAAAACTACTGGAGGCGAATACGATCCGATCAAACTGTAGCCCGGTTTGCTTCATTTGAGTAGCTAACTCCTCCATAGCCGCTACATACCCCACCGAACCAACCTCGTCAGAGGCTCCTAAAGGAATAAAATAGGGTTTTCTTCCAGCCCTGCGTTCTTCTTCTACTACTCTAGCGGCTACCTCTTCCCGACTCTCCGAACCGGAAAACCGGACTTCCGCCCCGAGAATCCTGTTTAAAA
>JBDNDI010000206.1:0-5257 GCA_046719195.1 Spirochaetales bacterium
AAAAAAGGTAAAGACCGTACAAAGAAACCCTACAATAGCGATCCATTGAATCAAAGAATCCTTTTTACCCCGGATAAGTCGAAGATGTAGGTACACCGTGTACACCAACCAGGTAATTAAAGCCCAGGTTTCTTTCGGGTCCCAGTTCCAGTACCTTCCCCAAGCCTTCTCTGCCCAGACAGCTCCAAAAATTAATGCTCCAGCCGTGAATATCGGATACCCTAGAGCAATAGCTGTATAAGTAATCCGGTCTAAGGTGTCTTTTCTGCTCTGGTCTTTACTGAGTACTAAAAGAAGGGCGGAGATAAAAGAGAGGGCAAAGAAAGCTTCTCCGATAAAACTAAAAGCCACATGAAGAATCAGCCAGTAGGACCGAAGAGCTGGAATGGGGGGTAAAGCTTCTTTAGGGGCAATCGGAGAAGAGGCTAGGGCTAGAAGGGCAATAGCAATGATCGTTCCTCCAAACTGTAATAGGGGCAAAAAGGGAATACGATTTTGCCAGGAATATAGAAAAAGCACTAGACAGAGTACGGCACTATAAAACACAAGGGACTCAAACACGCCGGTTAAAGCAGCAAATTGTATCGTATAGCTCCGGTATACTAAGTACCCTAACAGAAGACCTGCAGCGGCTAGTATGGATAAATAGGAAAGGGACATCCACCAGTTTTTTTGCTTGGCACGAAGTTTAGAAGGAGGTTGAGATGCCGGGACTTTTGGTTTAAATAGGGTTATCGCTTGTAAAATAGCTGAGAGGATCAGTAAAAGGAAAGCAACCGTAGGCATACAAACCTCCTAAGTTGTTTTACGGGATTTGTCTTGTCTAGATAGGGATTGAAGACGCTGGTAAAAAGTTACCATTAATCCTAACCCGACTAGAAGGAAAGAAATAAAGACTAAGAGAGTACCTGGATCCTGAACAGCTTCCAGACCTGTTATATGGAGGGGACGGATTTCTACCAGGGTTAAGTCTAGAACTTTATCTCCTTTGTTAGCCCGGATTACCCGGGTTCCCCCCGGGCCCGAAGTATGAAGAACTACCCTCTGCTGTTCGAGCGGCAAGGTACGATCTTCGATAGCCATGAAAAACAAGGAAGTATTGCCACGACTTGTTCGATCTCCTTGAACCAGAGAAAGAGTTTTACCTGTGGAGTCTGCCAGTACAATTTCCCGGCTGACCTTATGATTCACCTGGTACAGCTTAATTTTTCCAATCTTCAAAGGATAATTCACGCGTATATCTGCTTTTTCTATAAGAATGCTTTTCTGTTCGGATACCCGTACTGTGCTGATCCAGTCTTTAGGTCGACCATCCGGATAGGTTAGGTACTGAAAATCGGTAAGCGTTAAAAGTTTACCGTCTGGTAATTCCACGCTATCCCCTACGGAAAGCTCTACATACCCTTCCTGCCGACCCGAAAAGGACACTATGGCTCCAATAGTAAGGAACATTAATCCAAAGTGAAGAATATCCGGGCCAAACCGCTTAGGACCTCGCTTTTTTTTAAGTTCTCGCCGAAATCGATCGATTGTGCAAATACTTAAGTTTACAAAAAAAAGAACAGCTGGTCCTAAAAACAGGATTGAGGTGAAAAACCGGTGAAAGCCGGTTTCTAAGATTAGGGTGGCTAAAAACTTCGGGAAATTGGATGTATAGTACACGGGGTCTAAGCCCTGGGGGACTAGGGTTGCAAGGGTCCCTGTAAAGGTTAAGTATACAAGTAAACCAACGGCAAGCTCGATAGATTTAAGCTTTTTTAGAAATTGCAATTTTCCTCCTAGTCTGAGGAGATATAATAAGTGCGTGAATGCTATCTGTCAAGAAAAAGATGGTATTGGCAGACGGCCTTGAATACCCTCAGCCCTTGCAACCACTCCGAAAATCTAACCAAAAACGGCCTAGGGCGGGGCGACTACTCATGAATAAGCCAATCCCTTGCAACCACTCCGCGGCCTAGAAAAGCAGTTTAGTTTTCTGTCTTCAATGCACTTTAAACCGCTCTGCCGAGCTAGGCCGGCGGTTTAGTTCTATCGGTTAGGACAGCTTTCCTTCGTAGGAATTCCGGTAGATCTGCTCTACCTCCTGTAGGGTTAGAGCCCGGGGATTATTATTCATTAGCCGGGTTACCTTCATAGCCCCTTCAGCCATCAGGGGTATGGCAGATGCGGGGATATTTAACTCCCGAAGGTTAGAGGGGATACCTATTTTTTGGGAAATAGCGCGCACCCGATGAATGGCATTTCGGGCCATCTCTTTATCGGTTCCCTGTTTGGGTATCCCCATGGCTTCGGCCACCCGGGCATACTTTTCTGTACAAGCAGGCAGATTGAACTCCATTACAAAGGGGAGCAGTACGGAGTTGGATACCCCATGGGAAACCTTAAACTCTCCCCCTAAGGGATACGCCATCGCATGTACTGCGGCGGTGTTTACTGGCCCTAGGCACATGCCACCGTATAAACTCCCTAACGAAAGAGCAGTACGGGCTTCTATATCTTTCCCATTAGTAACTGCCCGCTCTAGATTAGCGGATATTAGACGGATCCCTTCGAGGGCAATCATATCTATAATAGGATGAGCATGTTTGTTGGTGAAAGCCTCAATACAGTGGGTCATGGCATCGACACCGGTTGCAGCGGTGACGGGAGCCGGAAGACTAACGGTAAGTTCAGGATCTACAATTGCTACATCTGGAACCAGGTGAGGGCTTACCACGCCTTTTTTCAGTTTCTCTTTGGTATCGGTCATTACCGCTATGGGGGTAACCTCGCTACCCGTGCCTGCGGTGGTTGCGGCTGTGATTAATTTCACTTTACGAGTTATCACTTTTCCGATTCCCACTACCTCCATTGCTTTCTGCTGCCCGTCAAATAACACAGAGATAAGCTTGGCTAAGTCTAGGGTAGAGCCACCCCCGATTCCTACCACTGTATCGGGGTTAAATTGATATACCGGAACTAAAAGTTCTTCCAGCACTTCAAAAGGAGGTTCCGGAGCCATCTTGGAAGAAACTAACAGCTCTTTACCTTCCGATTCTATTTCCTTTAGCAGGGGCTCTATCGGGGACAGAATCAAGGGGTCTACCAAAAGGTACACCTTGTGCGATTGCTTAAGATGTTCTTTTAAACTTTGAATCTTTCCATTCCCAAACTCAATAATTCGGGGTAAGTGTAGGGTAAGGGGTTGTATCATAGCTTCTCCTTTGCGTTTATATTATACGGCTTTTTGTCCCTGTCAAGGATGGCGGTTTTTAGAAAGGAAAGGAACACAGGGGAATTGGCCTCTTTTGTGCTAGGGTTCATTTATTTGTTTTGCCTGGAAGGATCTCAATCCTTTATAGTTTACAAACCCTAAATTTGCAATTACAATATTGCTATGATTTATCGTAGAGTACTGTTTGCTGCTTTTGCCTTTATATGCTTTTTGGGAGGGCAGTTCCTCTTTGGAGTAGATGCTAGCTGTGTGTCCTGCCATACAAGCGAACGGAAAATGCAGAACCTTTTTACCCCTCCGGAAATAGCGGGGGGTGAACAAGGGGAAGGGTGAGCAGGCGCACCTCCCCCGGTTCGGGCGGATGAGCTGTACAAAGGTTTTTTAGTTAATAAAGAACTCCTCGATAAAGATCCTCATTTTGCCAAAGGTTGTGTGGTTTGCCATGGCGGCGATGCAAAAGGGCTTGATAAGGAAGAAGCCCATAAAGGCTTAATTCGCCGGCCTTCGGACAATCCCGATACTTGTGGTTCTTGCCATGAAGGAATTGCAAAAACCTATAAATTATCCCTCCATTACAGCACAGGGGGTATGAAAGCCGTAGTAGGAAGATTTTCTCCCGAGGAAACCAAGATCTTCGAAGCATCGGTGTTCGAACAGTCTTGTCGAAGTTGCCATGCCGCTTGTGGAGATTGTCATGTAAAGAGTCCTCGGGTAAGCGGAGTGAATCTTGGGTTATTAGAAGGGCACAAGTTTGTACGAAAGGACGAAGCTCGTACCTGTGCCCTCTGCCATGGAGGACGGGTGTATCCTGAATACACCGGAGAATATGGCGGTATGCCCGATGTACATTATCAAAGGGGCAAACTCTGTACCGACTGCCATACCATGGCTCAGATGCATGGAGATGGTAACGCTTATGCGAGTCGACGGGAAGTAGCTGTTAAACCGACCTGCCAGCATTGTCACAATACACGGGAAGGCTCAGAACAAGCGGTGCGAGCCCATCGGGATCATGTAGGATGGGTAAGCTGCACTTCCTGCCACTCTTCCGCAGCCTATAGGAATTGCTCTAGCTGCCATTTAGGCGAAGGGGCTAGGTCCAACCCGGGATTTTATTTAGGTAAAAACCCCCGCAATCCTAAAGAGGTAGCTACTTTGCGACTTGTACCTGCAGTCAGGGATACGTTTAAAAAGGCAGGCATTGAACAGAAAAACTATGACGCTATGCCAAACTATTGGGATACGTATCCGCATAGTATCCGTAAGCGAACAGATCGAACCCGGGACTGCGCAGTTTGTCACGAAGAAAAAACCTACTTCTTAACCGAAGAGATGCTTATAAAAGATGGTTCGGAAGCGAACAAGAAACTGATAATTCACCATTAACCCGGCTGAATTCCTCGATTCCGGATTGTAACGGATTTCAATAAGTGGGTTTTGTTTCCGAGCTTTAGGCCACTAAATACCCAAGGAGGGCGCCATACAGGATGCTGATATAAGGGTTGGAGGTAATCGGACAGGCGCCAGTTCGGCATCCGATAAATCGGTAGTAGGCAAATCCTAGAGCCCCTCCGATTATAAGGGCTATAATTTTGGTCAGCATGAAATTTCTCCTTATTTCCCTTCTTCTTCGCTTTTTTATAGCGAGGCTTTGTTTAGTCTTAAATTATATATTAATAAACAAATATAGTCAATAGTATATATTACGTTTAGAAAAATCGCGGGTAGGGCTCTTGTATTAGGGGAGTTCCTTGTAATTATTAGCCGTTACCCAAACCCTCCGGAAGAGTTTGAATAAAGGCTTTAATTTCATCCCGCACCCGCCGGTAAACACCTAACTTCTCTTCTTCTGTGGGGAGGTTGGCAGCCAGACGAGGAGGATCTTCGAAACTTACATGCAGGTGCTTCACTTTACGGGGAAATACCGGGCAGGTTTCTTTAGCATGATCGCAGACAGTAATTACATAGTCAAAAGGAATATGGAAAAGATCTTTTACCTGCTTTGAGGTATGATGGGAAATGTCTACCCCCACCTCCGCCGTG
>JBDNDI010000207.1:0-5215 GCA_046719195.1 Spirochaetales bacterium
ACCGGGCTTATCGTACTCTTTCTTCTATATTGGAATAATTAAAGTGGAATAACTAAATTTGGAATAACTAAATATGGTGTATCAGTAAGCAAGTTTATTGTAAAACCTTTGTCTAGATGATCCCTATTTGTATTATTTCTTTTAGCAACTTCTTATCTAAGGAAGTAAGAAAGGTCTCCCCTAAGTTCTTTTGTAGAACAAAGCGTAGCTCCCCTCTTTTCTTTTTGTCCTTCTCCATTCCCGCTAACAGAACCTCTACCCCGACCCCTTCTACTTTTTCCGAAAAACCTAACCGGCGAAGAAGTTTCCTTACCCTTTCGGCATAAGTAGGATTCGTAACCCCTAAGTGCTCTCCGGTATCCAACGCTCGAAATAGCCCCCAGGCTACAGCTTCTCCATGGGTAAAGCGTTTGTAGTGCGTAGCGCGTTCTAAGCTATGCGCAAAAGTATGCCCTAGATTTAAAAAAGCTCTATCCGCCTGCTCCCTTAAATCGTTACTGACAAACCAGCCTTTGACCTTAAGGGCTTTTGAAATGATAGATAAAAACATGTCCGTAGATATTTGATGTATCCAATGTTCGCCAAGCCCTTCTAGTAGGGAAAACAGCTCCGGATCCTTTAACATTCCAGCTTTTACCACTTCGGCCATACCCGAACGAAGTTCTCGTTCGGGTAAAGTCTTTAGTACCTCCGGATAGATCCAGATTTCTTCTGCAGGATAAAAGGTACCCACCATGTTCTTATATTGTTTAAAATTGATGCCTGTCTTACCCCCAAATGCTGCATCCACCATGGCTAAAAGAGTAGTTGGCACTAAAAGAAGGCGGGTACCCCGCATATAGAGAGAGGCAGCAAAGGCTGTCACATCACAAACTACCCCTCCGCCGATACCCACAAATATCGAACTTCGGTCTAGGCCGAGATCCAGGGCACAAGAGAGAATCTGCTCCACCTGTTCCCATTGTTTTGCCTGTTCTCCCGCAGGAAGAACCAAGGTTCGTTTGATTTCTTGGGGAAAGAGAGTAGCCGTATGGGTGTCCTCTACACAAAGCCAGGAACCTTCAATCTGCATTGAGGGGAGCCCAGAGGAAAAACGCACCTTAGTGCAATATTGCCCTAAGGAAAACTCCATAGGAGGGAGAAGCCTCATGTAGATTCGCCGGATTGTAAACTATGTATGATTCTCTCTACAAAAGGATCCACAATTTTATAGATTCGCTTGTTCCCCTGTACAAAAGAACGGACTATACCTTTTTCCTTTAGTACAGCCAGGTGTTGGGAAATAACAGGTTGAGGCTGATGCAGACAGGTCCACAACTCTGAAACACAGGGCTCTTCTTCTTTCGCTATTAAACAAAGGAGTTTTAGCCGTATAGGATGACCGCATACTTTTAGTTTCTGCGAACACTCATCGATTTTTTCATCTGAACAACAATTATGTGAAGTCATATATAGTATGCATACAATAAACTAGAATAAAAATCAATCTATATTTTTCCTTACAATGGCCATCCCCGACCCTACTACCCTCTGTTTCAGGGATAAAAGATAGACCCACAATAAGCCATTTCATTCTCCGTAAACCTTCCTTATTGACAAACGATATTACTTAATTTATATTTAAGTAACTTAAATTATGCTTAAGACGGGTGGAAAAACTTACGGAGAACGTCTTCGGTTATTCCGGGAACTGCAGGGAAGAACCCTGAAAGAGGTGGCGCTTGCTAGTGGAATTACCGAAAGTCTCCTTTCCCAAATTGAACGCAACAAAACCTCTCCTTCCATAGACACCTTGCTTCGAATAGCCAAAACCTTACAGGTAGATATTGAACAACTTTTCAAAGATTACCGCCCCCAAAGCGGAGTTTCCATCCTTCGGAAAAAAGAACGCAGTCGACTAGAGAAAGACGGGGTTGTGTATGAACAATTATCCCGCTTTGTAGAAGGATCAACAGAAACAGCGGTAGAGGCAGTACTTCTAGAGCTATCCCCCGGTGCAAAAAAGGGTAGTTCTTCTTTTGGCCATAAAGGTAAAGAGTTAGGCATTATATTAAGGGGACAGGTAGAACTGCAGTATGGGGGGGCTTCCTTCCCTTTAGGATCAGGGGATACGGTATCCTTCGATTCCACTATTCCTCACACATTGGTGAATACTTCGAATCGAAAGGTACGGGCCATCTGGATTATGAGCCCACCCAGAATAACCTACTTTTCGCCTTAATCCGTTTGTTAATGCGCCTGACGTTGTCGGCGTTTACATACCTGAGCTTTCCAAGGCTCAAGAGGGACTTTTCTTAGGAGATTGCTATGGGAAAAACAATTGCTGAAAAAATTTTTGAAGCCCATGAAATAGATAGACCTTTTCCGGATATTCGGGTACTTCGTTTAGATAGGGTTTTTTGCCATGAGATTACCACCCCGACAGCAATAGATGATTTAGTCCGAAGGGGGAAAGACCGGGTGTTTGACCCGGATAAGATAAAAGCGGTAATAGATCACGTTTCTCCAGCCAAAGACGAAAAAACAGCTCTGCAAGGGAAAATTCTCCGAGACTGGGCAAGGCGTCATGGAATAAAAGACTTTTTTGATATAGGCGCCAATGGGGTGTGCCATGCTCTGTTCCCAGAAAAAGGCTTTATCCGACCTGGTTATACCGTAATTATGGGAGATTCTCACACCTGTACCCATGGAGCCTTCGGAGCCTTTGCGGCAGGTGTGGGAACCACGGACTTAGAGGTTGGTATTCTAAAAGGGGTGTGCGCTTTTCGATCTCCTCAAACCATACGTATAAATATTGTGGGGACCTTGCCTGCCGGAGTGTTTGCCAAAGACGTTATTCTAGGAATTATCGGCACTATAGGGGTAAACGGGGCTACAGATAAAATAATAGAGTTTCACGGACCGGTGGTACAAGGCTTCTCTATGGAGTCCCGAATGACCCTATGCAATATGGCTGTGGAAGCAGGAGCAACTAGCGGTATTTGCCAGCCAGATGCAACCACGGTAGAATACCTATGGCCATTTATACAAAAAGAGTTCTCCTCTCCGGAAGAGGCTTTTGCCCAGTACCAGGTTTGGTGCTCTGATTCCGATGCCACGTACGATCAAATAATTACGTTCAATGTGAGTTCCTTGGAACCTTTGGTTACTTTCGGATACAAGCCCGACCAGGTAAAACCCGTACGGGAAATGGAAGGAACGAAAGTAGACCAGGTGTATATCGGCTCCTGTACGAATGGAAGGATAGAAGATTTGGAAGTGGCAGCATCCATTTTAAAAGGAAAGAGAATCCACCCCTCTATTCGGGCAATTCTAGCTCCGGCCACTCCCCTCGTGTATAGGGAAGCCTTGGAAAAAGGAATTATAAAAATTTTTCTAGATGCGGGATTCTGCGTTACCAATCCTACTTGCGGAGCTTGTTTAGGGATGTCGAATGGTGTACTGGCACCGGGTGAGGTGTGTGCTTCAACTACTAACAGAAATTTTAACGGACGAATGGGCCGGGGAGGCATGATTCATCTTATGAGCCCTGCCACAGCAGCTGCAACTGCTATTGCCGGCTTCATTACCAACTCCCCCTTGTACAAAAAATAAGTTTTCTATATTCAGGAGGCAGACATGAAAACTTTTGGCGGCAAAGTGTTGTTTTTAGACCGATCAGATATTAATACCGATGAAATAATTCCAGCTAAATACCTTACGGAAATTTCCAAAGAAGCTTTAAAGCCTCACTTATTGGAAGATCTAGAACTGGAAGGTTTTGTACCTTCCCGGGACCTGCAAGGGGCATCGGTCTTGGTGAGCCGAAAGAATTTTGGATGCGGCTCTTCCCGGGAACATGCACCCTGGGCATTAGAAGTGAATGGCATCCATGTAGTAGTGGCTTCTAATTTTGCCCGGATTTTCCGGCAGAATATGTTCAACTGTGGTATGCTAGCGATTGAGCTACCAGAATCGACTATCGATGAACTGTTCCAAATCTTTAGCGCTACCCCTACCACTCTCTCTGTAGATTTTACTAACGATACGCTGACTTTTTCTAACCAAAAAGTAAAGAAGACTTACTCCTATTCCTTAAGTCCTTTTGATAAGACGTTGGTAGAAGCAGGAGGATGGGTAGAGTATGCAGACTCCCGATACTAATCGGAACGGCTAATCCTCAACTACTGATCGCCAAGCAGACTTGTAAGCATTGACTTCTAGAGTTTTCCATCTTACAGTTAAAGAATGGAAGGAATAACAAATCGGCGCAAGGCAGAGCTTCTTCTCCTGTACACAAAAGCAACTACCTTGCTCTATACAGGACTTGTTGTGGCAGCAGGAGGCTTAGTAGGAGTGGGGGTTTTAACCTTTGTCCTGTTTCCTAAGCTTGCTCTTTCAATACGTCTTTTGGCTGTGGCAATACTATTCTGTGTTACCGCAAGTATTGGGATTCTATTACGTTCCGAGATTGTGCTTTCCCAAAAGTATCGATATCCCGGAGCCGTACCCCTGTATTATAGCCTCCAGTTCTTGAGCTGGCTTATTACAGGCTTCCTTATTCTCTTTGGGCAACCCGCTGCTTTTAGCGGAGTGTTAAGCCAGTATCTTATTCTACCCTTCCTTCTAGTTTTTGTTGTAGCATTAGGATACATTGGACTTACGAAAACCGTTTACTTTACCCTTCTAAATCGCCTCTCCCATCCTGACTATATCTCCCTTCACTATCGGGATCAAATTTGGGAAAACCTCCGTCCGATATGGGAAACAGTTCGCAGGTATAAAGACCCTTGCATCCTATCGTTCATACGATTATCTTTTCCCAATCCTTCCATCTCCCCAGAGGAAACCTTAAAACAAATCGAAGAGGCGGACCAGGTAGTTAAATCCCAACTTCGTCTTACGGATCGAAATGGTATCCGAGGCAAAGATACCCTCTATGTGTTGCTTCCTAACACGGAACCAGATGTTTCAGATATTCCTTTAAAGCGAATAAAATCAGCTTTAATAAACAGGGGTTTTCCTGTCTCAGGAATGGTCTCGGTCGATCTGCGAAGTATTACCGGGTCTCCTAAAGAAGTTTTAGACCAGATCGAAGCACAACTATCTACCAGCGGCTAAAAGACGTTCCTTCAATTCCATCTCGAGTTTGTTCAACTCCTTCTCGGCCTGGGCACGCTTTTCCCTTCCTTCTTTTTGAATTCTTAAGGTGTCCTCCAAGGTTGTAATTAAATCG
>JBDNDI010000208.1:0-5189 GCA_046719195.1 Spirochaetales bacterium
CCCGAATCAATGGAGATATCCTCCGCACTTCGGATGACCTTGTCTTAAAAGTGGGGGATCTCCCTGTAGGGAAACAAACTACCTTTACGTTAATCCGACAAGGACAAACTCTTTCTGTAACCGTCACTATAAGTGCACGGGGTACCCAACAGACTATTTCAGAACAGAGCCGTAACTTGTGGCCAGGATTTACCGTGGTACCCCTAACAGATCAAATAAAAAAAGAATTAGGGATTCAGGACAAAGAAGGGGTATTAGTGCAATCCGTTGAACCAAGAACTCCGGGCGCTTTAGCGGGTTTAAAAAGTGGAGATCTTATTATTGAAATGAACGGGGAAAAAATAACGAACCTCCGACAGTTCTATGCTCAATTGAACGACAAGCGAAAGGACAAAATAGATTTTGTGTATGAACGGGACGGGGTGCGCATGAGTATAGGAATATTCCGATAAAGGATTCGTATGGAAAAAGAGTTTCTAGACTTTTATACGATACGAAACAATGCCTTAAAATTGGCTCACCAAATTCACAAGTCAGGTTTTATTCCCGATGTCATTTATGTAAGTTTGCGGGGAGGGGCCTACGTTGGCAATGTAATAAGCGAATATTTTAAAGTAGTTCGAAGAAACCAGAGGCCGGTTTACTACGCTGCTGTAGTAGCTCGATCCTATATAGGGATCAATGCGCAGGAAAAAGTTATGGTGGATGGCTGGACTTATAACCCCAACTATCTCCGACATGGGGACAAAGTGCTATTGGTGGACGACATCTTTGATTCAGGAAATACTATCAATTATTTGGTAGACTTAATTATGGAAAAGGGTATTCCTAGGGAAGATATTAAAGTTGCTGTTCATGATTACAAAATTCGTACCTTTCAATCTCAAGTTCATCCTGTACAACCTGACTTTTATTGCAGAAAACTAGTGGTTCCATCCCCAGAAAAAGATTTCTGGATTCACTACCTGAGTCATGAACTTGTGGGTCTTACGGAGACAGAAATAAAAAACTACTATACTAACTCAGATCCGGAACTAAGAGAAATTTTTCAGGAAATGGGTCTTCTTTAAGAGATGGAGAAGGAGGGATCCTATGGGTGTGCTAGTGATTGTAGGATGGGTTCTCTTAAGTATACTTTCGCCTTTGTATAGCTTCGCTTCTGAACCACCCCCTATCCTTCTAACCCCTACGCCTAGCATCTATAGCGAAGATATCACCCTAAATGTAACAGCTGATCCAGTTTTTTCCATACTTTTCCGGTTTACTGACTCTAAGGATACAAGCTTTGTATCCTACCGGATTCCCTTGCTGCTTACCGCCCTTCCTGGAGAAGAACGTACCTACGAAATAGAATATCAGATTTTTAAAGAAAAGGAACTCTTTCAACAAGGTTTTCTTACCTATACTATAGATAAACGGCCACCTCTTCCCCCGATTCCCTCGCTATCTTCCGGAGAATATATAGAAAATTGCTCTGTTACCTTCCAAAGAGAAGACGGGGTAAAGGTTTATTTTGCCGTTACCTCTCTTGGATCCTCCGAAAAACCGGAGTGGAGCCTTTGGGATGGGAAGTCTCTGCAATTCAGGGCAGAAGGAGCTCAGAAAGAAGTCCTTCTCCTGTACTATGCCCAAGATGCAGCCGGAAACAAAAGTGCTGTAGGAATTAGTTCTTATTCCCTTATCCCTGCAAGTCCGGCGGAAGATGCTTTTTTAAGAATTGTAAGCCCTACAGAAGGGAGGTTCTTAAATCCTCAAACTCTCTGTATTGATTCCAGAGGATATGAATGGATCCGATATCGAATACAAACAGGTCCGATTCAGGAATACCGGCATCCTGTTACTTTCGAGGGAGAGGGAAAATTTACAGTAGAAGTTACCGCTAAAAAAAAGTATTCCTCTTCCATCGAACGAAAAATAATTTCTTTTCAGCAAGAAATAAAAACATCTGAACTTCCTAAACAGGGATACTATTCGCTGGAGGAAGAGGTAATACTTCCTCTAGGGAAGGGAAAATTTCGATATAATTTAGAAGATCGGCCCGTAGAAGACTACGATCCCGAAACGCCCGAACGATTTCCACTCTATCCCTTAGTCGGCCATAACCGGTATATTACGGTCCGGCTAAAACCTCTAGAGTCATCGGATGGTGGGGAGTACCGATATGTGGTGCACCTCCGCGGGGAGTCTCCGGGGGAGGTATTAATTCAGGTAGATACTCACACAGTATACAGAGAAGCACCCCTGTTGCAACTTAAGGCCCGGCCAGGGGTTTCCATTTACTATACCTTAGATGGAAGCTTACCTTCTTCCTCCTCTTTATTGTATCAAGGGCCGGTTCCTATACCCCTACCTGAACAATCCGAAGGGTACATAACCATCCGAGCGCGGGCAAGGGAAGGGGAGCGGTGGGGGGCTGTGGCCGAAAAGTTTATCGAATACGACACTTTACCTCCTACAATCCCCTCTCCAAAGGTTAGCCGAGAGAGGCCCAATAGTTTTCCTGTAATCGAACTACCCTTTAGAAGAGACGAAGTAGTCGTATACGAAATATCCTGGGGGGGGAAAGATCCGTCAATTCCTACTATCCATTCTCCTCTTGTAAGATCCCCTTTAATCCTTCGCTGTCCCTTTGGATTTACCGGCGAGGCAAAATTACGTCTTGCCTACAAGGATAAGGCAGGTAACCTAACCCACTATCCTGAAGTTCTCACTTTTGCTATGGATCGCACTCCTCCACCGGTTCCGAAAATTATTATCGAAAATCAAAAAGTAACGATAGAGGGCAAAGGCACTATATATTATTGGGTAGAGCCCAACCTTTCCTCCGCACCTTCTGATTCAAACTTTATAAAATATACAGGGATTTTTGAATTATCTGCTCCGGAAGGAGTTTTTTCTTCCTACCAAATAGTTGCCTATGCAGAGGATGAAGCAGGAAACCAGAGTGAGCGATCGAAACCGGTTCAGATTACTTTAGACCGAAGAATCCCTCCTGACCCCACTGCCGCAGTACCGGGAAGCAAAGAATCCCTACCCATTACAAATACCGATTATGTATTAACCTTTCCCGATCCTAGAGGAGACATAGAGCTTTTCTATACCTTTACTGAGGATGGACAAGAACCACCGGAACCTAGCTTAAGTTCTTTACGAGGCCAGAGTGCTCTACGATTCTACGGGAAACAAGGTAAAAGGATTCATTACCGGGTAAAAGTGCTAGCCAGATATAGAGGGGCTCTAGAAGCTGGTCAGATCCGAGAGTTTCAATTTATTATTGACCGGGAACCCCCTCAATTACCGGCAGTAAGTGTTTCCTCCGTATCCAACAAACCGGTCTTGCTTCAGTTTCAACCTGCAGAAGCTTCGGATCAGGTGTCTTTTAAGCTTAAAGCTCTTTCTACAGGTAGGGAAAGTCCATGGATGAACTACCAGCATCCGGTTTTACTAGATACAGAGGTAGAAACCGAAGAAACTTTCTTAATCCAATACCGTGTTATGGATGATGCGGGAAATATAGTTCCTTCGCAGGCTTCTTTACAGGTAACCCTAGATAAATTGTCTCCTCCTACACCTGCTATTCGTTGGGATCTTAAAGAGGGGTTGATTTTTGATGCAAAAGAAGGAGAGGTATACTATGAACTAACCCTTGATGGGTCTTTACCAAAAACACCGAACCAAACTTCTCCAAAGTTCATTAGAGCCCTCAAGCTCCAGGATCTAAAGGGGCACACCTTATCGGTAGCTACTCGGTCTAAAGATAAAGCTGGAAATTTTAGCGAGGTAGCTTGGCTGGTAGATATCCCTCTGCCTAACCGGGAACCTCCTTTTCCGCCTAGCCTTCAATCAGCCCCTTTAGGAAAGTTTCTAATACTGTCCTGGGAGCAGGACTCGTTAACCAGGATACAGGGTATCGATCCTTCCCAGGGCCACACCTTACAAAAAAGGGAAACTCCGTGGATTGTACCCTCTGCTCCTTCTAGGGAACTTTTGATTCAAGCGGTAAATCTCCAGGGAGATCCTAGCTCTCCTATAAAAATACGAACCCAACCTCCATCGGAAGTAATACCTGTAAAACTATCGGGTGGAGAAAAATCCGAATACAATAGGGGGATTCAATTACGTAATTTAGAAGAACGGGTCATATTACGCTACGAAATCTCCGCAAATAATCAACCCCCTAGGAAAGTTACTCCTCTTTCCCCAGGAATGGATAGAGCTATATCTTTGGATGTTTTACCCGAAGAAACTGTCACTTTTCGAATACAAGTTCAGAATTATTCTAAAGAAAATATCCCCCTTTCCCCTCCCCAGGAGTTTTCTGTAAGGATTGATCGTACGCCTCCACCGCCTCCTAAGCTTGCAGGAGTAGAGGGGGGTGCTACCTATGCCCAGGATGTTAACTTTTCCATACAAGGACAGGAAGGTTCAATCTGGTTTGTGTTAGAATCCCTGGAAGAAGGAAAACCTGACCCTTCCCTTCCTGCGGAAGGAAAATTCAAGCCGTATGAAAAATCCCTTTCCTCCTCTGTGAAAGAAGGGGAAAGTCGAATGTACTGGTTAAGTGCTTTTACCCGGGACACAGCCGGAAATATTTCCCGTAGAATCGAACGATGGTCTTTTCTGGTAGACAAGCAGTACCTTTATGTGGCGGAAGGTAAAGGCCTTGGGGGGAATGGAAGCCGTACGTCTCCCTACACGAGTTTAGAAAAGGCAATTGAGCAGGCCTTAAAAAGCTCCCGTACCCGAATACGGGTTGCCCAAGGTACCTATCGGATCTCTAAACCTTTTCTAATCAATCGTTCTCTATCCATTTTTGGTGGGTTTGATCGTAGTTTCGGGTCCCAAGGTGCAGGGACTACGAAAATTCTTTTAAACTCTGGAGATAGAAACTCTACTTTCCCTTCCTATTTACAGATAGAGGGAGGTACGGTACTTTTTTCCCAATGCCAGATAGAGGGGCAGGAAGGCCTTGGAAAGTCTTTATTTTCTCTTCGGGACGGAACTTTACAACTCGAACAGGTAGAGGGAACGGTTATGGGGGGAGACTGGTTTTTAGAGCAGAACCAAGGGAAAGTGAGGATAGAGGGAGGAACGATTCATAGTATACGCACCCGAGCAGAGAGCCTTTTTCGAATCCAGGAAGGAAGTTTTCAGGCACTTCGTTCCCGATTCTCCTTTGAAAGGACCGA
>JBDNDI010000209.1:0-5177 GCA_046719195.1 Spirochaetales bacterium
ATAATTTTAGAATTGGATCTGAAAAGGAGAAAAAATAAGCTTTATTTATATAACGGGTTAACCTTTAGCCAGCATCCCCTCCACCACCTCCACTGCGGTTTTCACACAGGGGATGCAGACTAAGTGGCGGAGGTTTTGAGCTTCGAACTGGCGTTGTCCTTCTTCGGTATTGAGGTCGATTCCTTTTAATAGGTCCCGGCAGGTACAGTGGCCGTGCTGGGATACGAATTGGCGGAAAAACTCCTGCACTAGGGCATAGGTTTTTTTTCGGGCGTCCCTGTCTTCCGGGTTCGTGGGTCCGAAGGCAGTACCTAGAGCAAGAACACCCCCGCTTACAGCGCCACAGACTTCCTGCATCCGGCCCATTCCCCCGCCGAATCCTGACGCAAGTTTCAGGGCAAGGGTTTCGTCTAATCCCAACTCTTCGTGAAAGGGGTAGAAGACCGACTGAGCACAGTTGAATCCTTCGTTGAATTTGGCAATGGCTTGTTCACTTTTGGTCATAGAGCTTCTCCTAATCAGTAAAGTAACTGGACAGGTACACAATCCGGCTAATGCAAAAATGGGAATCCCTGAGCATACCTTTAAGAAATAACTTTTATCGGTTTGATGTGAGAGCCCCCCTAGGGGTTTTTGTGAGAGGCAAAAGTAGGTCCACTATCTTCTGTAGGGGTTCTACATCTTCTTCGCTGAACGCCGCTAACTGGTGGGAATCAATATCTAACACGGCCATCACTTTTCCCTCAACCTTTAGCGGAAGAACAATTTCGCTTTGCGATTTAGGGTCGCAGGCAATGTGCCCGACAAAAGCATGCACATCCGGCACTACTAAAGCCTTGCCCTGTCGAGCGCAGGCAAGGCACACGCCCTGACCTCTTAATACCTGGCAAGCAAGGGGACCTTGATACGGCCCCACGTGAAGCTCTTCCTCTCCGGCAACAAAATAAAACCCTGTCCAGGAGTGATGGCTTAACTTCGAGTGAAGCAGGGCTACCAAGGTAGCCATTCCCGCTATCAGGTTCGGGCTTTTCTCTAGTAAATGTACCAGTTGGTCGTACAATCGTTGGTACTGAGTTGATCGGTTCCTCATATCTGGTACCATGCCATAAGGAAAAGAGGTGGGCAAGGGGCAGCACAGAGCAGGAGCAAAAAGAACAGATAAAAAGGATCTTTTTTCCCCCTACTTTTTATTTTAGAAGTATGCTTAGGTTAAGCCTTGGAGAGGGTATGGAAGACAAGACATCAATACAGCTTTTTCGCAATGATGGGGAAGGGTATTTTGTACAACGGGTAAATCGATTTGAAGTGAAGGTACGGGATATAAAAGCCCAGAGTGGTATCGGAAAGGCCTCCGAAGAGCTAAGGAGAGCTGAAGGGGATCCGATAGCAGAAACAGCCCTGGTAACGTATATGCCTTCGCGTACAGCCTCGAGCCCCGAGAGGTATCTTATGAACCCGCAGGCTTCGGAGCCGGAACTATCGAAAGATGAGCGGACTACAACAACACGGATCGAAGAAGCAGGAGGGTTAAAAGCAAAGATCGTTTCTGCCCACTGCCCCAATCCGGGGAGGTTAATAGAACTATTGTATCCGGACACCCGGGTTATCCTTGAGGCGCGAATGCCGAATCGGTCAATTGAAAAAATCCCCTTTAATCAACCCGAGGATGGCCCTACAACCGAGTATGATCCTAACCAGGTTTTTAATAAAGAAGATGACCCGTACAAAGGAACGTCTGTAAAAAACAACCCGAAGTCGTCCCCAACTGGTGTTCTGGATGAAAAGATGAAAAGCAGCGGAAAAAAAGCAAGTGAAAAAGCAAGAGAAAAAGCCACTGAGAAGGAAAGAAAAACCCTTTGGACTATGGTGGCGGTTTATGCTCCTTCCCGGGAGAAGGGGTGCAGGGAGCGGGTTGTCCCCCTGTTTGCAAGCCGGATGAATCGTCTTACCGAAGAACTTATCCTGCCCCGTCTATTTCCAAAGGCTCGAAACATTAAACGGGAGGCAAGGTGGGGAAGCTCCCAGTTCGATTTTCTGGTACAAGATGCAGAGGGAAACAAGCATTATGTAGAGGTAAAGGGGTGTACTCAGGTGGAGTATGGAATTGCCATGTTTCCCGATGCTCCGAGCATTCGGGCAACCCGGCACCTAAAAGAATTGGCAGAAGTGACGAAGCAGGGCTTTCAGGCTCACCTGGTGTTGGTGTTTTCTCATGGACCGGCAGAACGATTTATCCCCAACCTTCATACGGATCCCCTGTTTGCCGCCACTCTGGCCGAATTGTCGCCCCCTATTCAGATTCATACCGCGGAGATTGCAGCGGATACAGCTGGCCAGGCCTGGGTAGTACAAGAGGGGATGCCTGCAGACCTCTCCCACGGGAACCTTGCCCGGGAGAACCGCGGGAGTTACTTGTTGTCCTTGTATCTGAAGCAAAAAACAGAATTAGAAATAGGTGCTCTAGGAAGACTGCAATTGAAAACCGGATGGTACGTGTATGCCGGATCTGCCCAGCGAGGGCTTTCCCACCGAATCGCCCGACACCTTAGGAAAGAACGAAAACAGTTCCATTGGCATATCGATTATCTATCTGCGGTGGCAGATAAACGAATCGCCTACCCTATTGCTTCGTATCGAAACCTGGAATGTAGCCTGGCGCAAGATCTTAAGAGCCTGGGAGGTGTTCCCATACAAGGGTTTGGTTCTTCTGACTGCGGCTGTTACTCTCACCTGTATTTTTTCCCGGCCGAATCCCCTCCCCGGGACAATCCCAGGTTTGTTCAGCTCCTTCTCTGGTACCGTCATCGGGAAGCATTTGTGATACAATGATTCCTACCCTAGGGGTGAGTAATATGGATAAGTAATTTAGAGCAGAGGAGGAAAAATGCATGGAAGGTAAAATTCTCTCCGTTGATGTCGGCACCACCTCCCTCAAGATGGGGATTTTCCAGCTTCAGGCAGAGTCTTTGCAATTGGTACAGGAGTTTTCCCAACCCTATATAATAAATGTTTATAACTCGGGACTTTTTGCGGATATTGAGCAGGAAAAATGGAAAAAGGCTTTCTGTGAGGGCTGTAGACATTTAGAAAATCACCTTAAAGAGGTAGAGGTTATCTCTTTCTCCGGTACCACCCCGGGTCTTACAGCTATGGATAAAGAGGGAGAGGCCTTATATCCCGCAATTCTTATGCTAGACCAGAGGTCCCGTAAACAGGCCGCAGACATTACTCAGGCTGTGGGGCTATCGCGGATGCTTACCGAAACGGCCAATATGCCGGTGGCCGGAGGATGTTCGTTGGCAAGCATCCTATGGATCAAAGAAAATCTTCCGGAAGTGTTTCAGAAAACCGCGTGTTTTGGTCATTCGAACACTTATATGGTCCGTTGGCTTACGGGTCGATTTGCAATCGACCCTTCCTCTGCTTCCCTGTCGGGTGTCTACAATACAGTAAAGAATGATCTAACCTGGAACAAGGAAATTGCAGAAACCTTTGGCTTATCCTTAGAACAATTCCCTACCCTGTTACATTCCTGGGAAAGTGTAGGAACAGTAATTCCTTCTCTTGCAAAGCAGATGGGTTTTCGAAAGCCTCCGGAGGTAATTATCGGGGGAAACGATGCGGTCCTAGCGGCCTATGATGCAGGGATACAGGATCCAGGAGAAGTGATGAATGTGAACGGCACCTGTGAAATCACCTTAGTGTGCTTGCCCAAATGTTATCCCTCCACGGAATACAATATCCGGGCGCATGTACTACCCAACCGCTGGCTAACTCTTTATGTTATGAATGCAGGGGGTAAGGCTTTCGAGTGGTTCCATTCTGTGTTCTGTTCGGAGATGACTCTGGATGCGTTCTGGAACTCTTTCCTTCCTATGGCTGTGGAAGCCTGGATAGACCGGGAGAGTACGGTTCGGTATGTTCCTTTCCTTATGGGATCTCGCTATTCCTTAGAACCTCTGCGAGCCGAGTTCAAAGGCATGAACCAAGAAACTACCCGGGAAGAGCTACTAGTAGCCCTAATACGGGGGTTGTACGAGTACCAGCGAGCGCACTTAAAGGATATTGCCTTGGAGGTACCGTTAAAGCAGCCCATCTTTGTAACGGGTGGGGCGGTGAAGGAGGTGTTGATTAAGGCTAAACAACGGTGGATGCGAAACTGTTCCTATGTGTATCGGGAACAGTCTTCCTTACGAGGGGCTGCCCGGCTAGCAAAGCAAAGGGCGAATCCTAGCCTAATAAGAGGGCTTTAAAATGGTTGTAATGGTTCCCCTTTCGTTCCAACCAGGATACAAAGCCAGCATGACAGGTGGTACCGGCTCCGTTAGTATCTATTGCATCAGTTCGCTGGCTTTGCTGATGCAAAAATCATTCTATAGTTTTGGCTATCGGTTCCATATAGGCTAGGACTAAGCTATAAGATCATGGCAGATCTAGCCCAGTCGTAATGGTACTGTCTCAATTCGGTAAGGGATTTCATGCGATAAAAAAGAACTTTTTCTTTATCCCCTACATAAATTCCGTCTTGTATGATTTGATAGGAGAAACGGTCTACATTGGAGCGATCCACAATTTTATTCGGCTTTTGTTTTTGTTCTGTGACTTCCCGAATACAGTCTTGTAAATGTTCTAAATTTCTATCGTAAGCAGGACCGATGCTACCTGTGTCAGAATTTGAAAAATTAATAACTTTTAAATCAGCAAATACAATTTTAGGCACCCAGGTTTTGTTTGAAGGATCCGCCATGTATTGGGAAAACTCTAGAGGATCTAAGGTACTTACAGCGAGGGGGCGGATGGGGCATAGTTCCTGATACACCCAAACCGTTCGTTTAGGAGGGTGTTCTTTTAGTTCTTCGCCGGTAAGTTCTAAAGAGCGACCATCCCGGGTGGTAAGAAACAGGGATCGCATAACCGAGAGGGGAATATTTTCCAGCGTTCGATATACCGATAGATACAAGGAGTTTTTAGGTCTACCATCTGGATGGGGAACGCAACGTTCTTTAGCGTATTGCCAATCAAACTGATTTCCAAATTCCCCCTCCACCTCGATAAAAATAATGTTTTCAAAGGATCCTTTTTTTGATCCGGTTGCCATATAGGATCCAAAGGCATGGGGGGCTAACTGAGAAGAGATGAGAGCTTCTACAGGGAATAAGGTTAGATAATAATGAATA
>JBDNDI010000021.1:0-15219 GCA_046719195.1 Spirochaetales bacterium
GCAATAGAATTAGCGCATTGGTTAGTTCTTTTCCCCGTAGGTCTGGGACAACTGTCTGTTCGCCCCCTTGTAGTACGAGCAAAAAGGTTAATAAAGCTGTAACTAGCACAATCAAAAGCATGCTGATAGCGCCTAAGATAACTATCTTTAAGTACCTCGCCTCCGGATTGTCCTCCCGATTAGGAAGAACCCGTTTAAAGGCCACCTGAAATTTTGCCAAGATTTCTGTTAATGTATACCAATAACGCTTCACCTAGGCCCCCAATATCGCACCGACAAAATTTCGCATGCCTCGTAAAAAATCCTCATATTGTAACACTTTTCTACCTTGCAACTGGAGTCTTTCTAAAGCAAGCACTCCCGATCCCGTTTGTACCAAAATTCCTTTTGTTTTGTCTACTCCAATAACTTTCCCTACTGTATCCGCATTTTTTTTAAATCCCTCTTCCACCACAGAGCCTTTTAATATCTTCAACACCGCGCCGCTATACAAAGTCCAGGCAGTAGGCCAGGGAGTATATGCCCGGATCATTCTCTCGATATAAGTTGCTGTAGAATACCAGGAGATTTTTCCATCCTCTTTCGTTATCAGTTTGCAATAGGTAGCCTTTGATTCATCTTGTGGTATCTCTTCCCCTTTCCCTGCCGCCAGGTTCCGAAGAGCTGTAACTAACATGGGAGCCCCTTTCTCCGCACAGAGCCGGGTTAAAGATTCCGTAGTCTCTGTGCCGTTTAGAGGAATTTTTTCCTGGAGTAAAATCGGCCCTGCGTCCATTTTTAGGGAGATACGCTGAATTGTTATTCCTGTTTCTGTATCGCCCGCAAGAATAGCTGCTGGGATAGGAGAAGGGCCTCGATACTTTGGCAAGAGGGAGGGGTGTAGATTAATAGCTCCTTTTGGAAAAAGTCCTAAGAATTTTGGACCCAATATTTTCCCATAGGCTACTACGACTAAGACATCGGGTGAATGTTCCTGTACCCATTGCCTCGCACAAGCGTCGAGTTTCTCCGGCGTATATACAGGCAACCCTAACTGTAAAGCCAAAGTCTTCACCGGACTCGGATACAGGTTTCTTCCTCTACCCGCTTGTTGATCGGGTGCTGTTAGAACTCCAACAACAGAAAACTCTTTCATAAGGCATTCTAAGGAGGGGAGAGCTATCTCTGGTGTACCTGCAAAGAGGATTCGTAAGCTCATGCCTTGAACTTTTGTTCCCAGATGCGGAGTATGCGTTTTCTTTTAAGCTCACTCAAATGATCTATAAACAAAATACCCTTTAAATGGTCCATTTCATGTTGTATAACCCGGGCAAGGAGCCCCTCGGCATCCAAACGAAAAGGTTTGCCTCGCTCATCCCAGGCTTCGATACTTACTTTTTCCGGCCTTTCAACATCTGCATAGATTCCTGGAATGCTTAGGCAGCCTTCTTCGTATTGGGAGCTTTCTACGGACACCCCTTTTATTACCGGGTTGATAAAAACCCGCGGAATATCTTCTGCTAACTGCACCACAAAAATTCGTTGAAGTACGCCTACCTGGGGACCCGCTAAACCGATTCCTCTGCCGACTTGCATAGTTTCAAAGAGTTCCTGTATGAGCCGTTTAGTTTCCCCATTGATGTTGGTTACATCTTTTGCCTCCTGCCGGAGGACTTCGTTTCCTAAGGTAAGTATAGTCATCACAGGTAAAAAGTACTTCTTTTTTTACATGAGAACAATCCCTCGGGACTTACAAGCCTCTACTATAGAATCAGGCCATAGGCTAGCTTGCACCTCTCCTATATGAGCCTTTCGTAAAAAAAACATGCAAAGCCTAGATTGGCCAATACCTCCTCCAATGGACTCGGGGAACTCCCCCTGGAGCAGACGCCGATGGAAATACAGTTCTTTTCGTTCCTCCACCTTTCGCAGGGATAGCTGACGAAGCAGGGCTTCTTTGTCTACCCGGATACCCATAGAACTTATTTCAAAAGCTCGCTCCAATACAGGATTCCATAGAATAATATCCCCATTTAATCCTAAGTATCCGTCTTCATTCGGGGTACTCCAATCATCGTAATCCGGAGCCCTCCCATCATGAGGCTCGCCATTAGCAAGATTTGCCCCAATACCCATTATGAATACCGCACCGAATTCACGGGCGATTTCTGTCTCCCGCTCCTGTGGACTAAGAGTTGGGTATCTTTGTAGTAACTCTTCTGCATGGATAAAAGTAATATCTTCGGGAAGAATCGGTTTAATGGAAGGATAGCTTTCATACACTAGAAACTCTGTAGCTAGTAGAGTTCCATATATTTTCCTTACGACATTTTTCAGAAAAGCTAAATTCCGGTCTTGCTTACGAATAGTCATTTCCCAGTCCCACTGGTCTACATAGTAGGAATGGAGGGTGTCCGGCTCTTCATCCGGCCTTATCGCATTCATATCTGTATACAATCCGTAGCCTACAGGAATTCCATAATCAGCTAGCATCATCCGTTTCCATTTTGCTAAGGATTGAGGAACTTCTGCCCATACACCATCCATTCCTTTAGGCCGAAATACAACAGGCTTCTCTAACCCGTTTAAATCATCATTTATTCCGGTTCCACTTTTTAAGAACAGCGGGGCAGTTACTCTACGCAACCGAAGAACTGCGGAGAGGTAAGTCTGAAAAAAAGTTTTAATGTCGGCAATAGCTTTTTCTGTCTCTTCAAGGCTTAAGTACGATTTGTAGTTTGGAGGATAGTAATAATAGGGACTCATAGTAGCAGAAGAATACAGGAAAGCAGGTTAAAGATCAATTTCATATCTAACAAGATTTATTTGAATATACTTTTTTACGCCCCCGTTAGGTTTAACAAGTCTAGAGCAAAGACACAGGATCTAGATCCACCTCAAGATATACCCCCCGGCAAGGTTTGTATTGGGTAAGGGTTTTTTTTATCACCGAATGAACAACCGCAAAAGCCTTCGTGCGGATAAGAATCTGGTACCGGTAATTTCCCGCTATTACTCCAATAGGACATTCTGCGGGTCCTAATACCTCACCTTCTGTTTGGATTCCCTGCCTTAGGGAGATACTGAAGGTAGTCGCACCTTCTAAGGCTTGTTCTGAAGAGCGACTTCGAAATACTAATCGAATCAATCTCGTAAAAGGTGGGAATTGTAAAGCTTTCCTTGCTTCTATCTCCTGCTGGTAGAACTCATCCATAGCAAGACGAGAAGCACACTGTACTGCCATATGGTTAGGAACAAAGGTTTGAACAATAACTTTGCCATCCGCAGCAAATCGACCCGCCCTTCCCGAAACCTGTACTATCAGGGAAAAGGTTCGCTCGGCTGCCCGGAAATCCGGCAAATGGAGGCCTGTATCCGCAAGCACAATTCCCACAAGGCGTACACCAGGAAAATTCAGGCCTTTTGCTACCATCTGGGTTCCTAGCAAAAGATCGATGTTTCCCCTTCGAAACTCTGAGAGAATACGCTCTAACGTACCCTTTCGTTCAACTGCATCTGTATCCACCCTAGCAATGCGAAGTTCCGGGAATATTCTTTTTGCCTCCTCTTCGATTTTTTCAGTTCCTGCTCCATAGTAACCTACATCTAAAGATCCGCAAGCGGGGCAGATGTCCATGGGCCGGATGGAATATCCACAGTAGTGGCAAATCATTCGGTTTCTATGCTTATGAAAAGTTAAGTTTACCGAACAATGACGACATTTCATCTCGAAACCACAGGTGTTGCAATGAAAGGAGTAGGAGAATCCCCTACGATTTAAGAAAAGTATGGTTTGCTTACCCGTTTTATGGGTGGCCAGGATTTCTTCCTGTAAGCGGGCTGAGAATATACCCTCTTTTCCGGAAAGATCCACTATTTCTACTTCGGGTAATCTTCCTCCGGCAAGTCGTTTTAAGAGACGGATACCCTGGATTTCTCCGGTTTGCATTAAATAATAGGCTTCTACCGAGGGAGTGGCGCTACCCATAACTAGACGGGCCTTAGAAATATTGCATCGGCGCATGGCCACCTGTCTAGCATGGTAACGGGGAGTGTTACTGGATTTGTAAGAGCCCTCATGTTCCTCATCCAGAATTATTAACCCTAGGTTGGGATGTGGGGCAAATACCGCGCTTCTTGCCCCCACAATTAATGAAACCTCTCCCCGAAGAATTTTTCGCCATTCGGATAACCTCTGGCTAGGGGTTAATCGGGAATGGAGAATAGCAGCGCGGCTTCCGAACCTTCCTTCTATAGCTTCTACCACCTGGCCGGTTAGTGCAATTTCCGGAACCAGGTATATTACTCCTCTTTCTTGGGCTAAAGTTGCCTCTGCTATTCGAAGGAAGACCTCGGTTTTCCCTGACCCGGTGATTCCAAACAAGTAGAATCTGCCTTCCTCCTGCTTAAGGATCTGTTCTACCGCTCTTTTCTGTTCTTCGGTTAACTGAGGAGGTGTTCGGGAAACCTCTTCCCCTGAATCTTCAAACAGGGGGACTTCAACTTCTTTTTTCCCGCCCGGAAGCATGGCAGCCAAAGCTTCACCTAAGGAGCAAAGGTACCGGTCCGCCATCCACCTTGCAAGGGATAGGTAGTCCCCATCGAATAGCGGCTCCGTATCGAGTATTTTTCGTATACTTTTAATCTCAAACGTTTCATCCAGGGGCTCGGAACCCCCGTTAATTACATATCCAACCAAATTTCTACCATGAAAAGGAGCCTGTACCCGTACCCCAATAGGTACCGGATTTGGAGAAGTATAAGTAAAAGTCCGGTCAACCGGTATGTTAAATACAACTTGTACCCAGTGCCCTTCCATATAGGATGATTCCTAGCTAACTATTTCGAGACTTCAAGTTCTGTTAATAAGGCTTTCAGCTGTTTTAAATCTTCCCACACCGGGCGCTTTAAACTCGGATCCCGAAGTACTGCGCTAGGATGATAGGTGGCGATCAGCGGTATCCTATTCCACTGGTGCACCTTTCCCCGTAACTCTCCGATTCCCTTTTGGGTTTGTAAAAGATGCTGAATCGCAATACGGCCAAGGGCAAATAGTACCTTAGGACCAAGAAGTTCCACTTGCCTATACAAATAAGGAAGGCAGGCTGCGGCCTCATCCGGATGGGGATCCCGATTTCCGGGAGGTCGGCATTTTACAATGTTGGCAATGTACACATTCTTGTTGCGGGACAGGCCAATCGCATCTAACCATTTATCGAGGAATTGTCCTGCGGGTCCAACAAAGGGTAGGCCTTGCTTATCTTCCTCTGCTCCTGGGCCTTCCCCTACAACCATTACTAGGGGACTCAGTACACCCATCCCGGGTACTGCCTGAGTTCTACCTTCAGATAACCTGCAGCGCTTACATTGCCGAACCTGTTCCTCTAAGCTTTTTAGCTGACTTTCCCTGTCCAGATTAATCACAGGAGCCACGGGAACAAACGGTTCTCTATTAGGCCTTCGGAACGAAGAGGAAAGCAGGTCTTCAAAGTCAAGGAGAATATTTTTGTACTCCCTAAAAACCGAGTGACTATCCATCTTCATACTCTACTTTATGGAGAAACAAACCCGAAGCTGGAGCTGTGTCTCCGGCGAGATTTCGATTCCCTGCATGAAGAATATCGAGTATCTTTTCTGGTGGTTCCCCTGCCTGGTCTAGGAGCAGACAGGTTCCGACAATATTTCGTACCATGTGCCATAGAAAGGAAGTGCCAGTAATTCGAAACACCAAAAAGGGCCCCCAGGGGAAAAAAGAAGCGGATTGAATTGTCCGTACCTTAGAGGGATTCGGATCCCCTAAGGCAGCAAAACTTGTAAAATCATGGGTCCCCACAATAAGGGTAGCCATCCTGTTCAGGCGTTGGACATGAGGTCTAAAAGAGAGCCAATGGCAATACCTGCGGAATTGGGGGGGGACAATAGGATGGGGATACAGGTAGTACCGATACTCTCTAAGACGGGCGTGAAATCGGGCGTGAAACCCTTCTTCGACCTCCTCGCTCTTTAGTGCTCGAACATCAAACGGAAGGAGCGAGTTTAAGGCATGGGTGAATTTTTCTGCTGGAAGGGTATCGATATCAGAAAAAAAATTAATTACCTGTCCTAGAGCATGGACCCCTGAATCGGTTCGTCCTGCTGCATGGATATGCACCGGATGCTTGTGGATTTTCTCTAACGCCAGTTCTATCACTGCCTGGACAGATCGGCCTTCCTTTTGAATTTGCCAACCAACAAAATCCGTGCCATCGTAGGAAAGAACGACCCGGATATTCCTCCTACCCATCTTGCTTCTCTTCCTCCTCCAGTCCAACCTCAGCACCTAATTCTTCTAATTCTTTATTTATTTCTTCATACAATGATCTCGCCTGATCTAGTAATGCAGAAGGTTTTTGTTTAGAAGCTCTTCCCATTCCAAAAATTTTTGCCACATACCGTTTTGCCGTGGTAAGAGCCTGAATCCTTGTATCCCGATTCTGTTTCGGTCCATAAAGTAGTTCTAGCAGGCCATTTAGATACAGCACTCCGTCGTATCCATAATCTTTATCTAAATCAGGCCCTAACGTTTTCATTCCCGACATAGGTTCTACGCCTTTTTGTTCCTTCTCCACTGCCTGCATGTAGAAAAACCGAGCTTTCCTGTAAAGGTTTGAGGCTAAATAATCGTAGTTCTCATTAGGATATTTTCGATGTAAGTCCTGGCAGCACCAGGCAGCTCGTAAACAACAGACCCCTTGTTTTATGGTGGGGGAGGCTTCTTTTGTATAGGAATCATAACAATACACAGCAAGGATATAGGAAGCAGCTCCCTCCTTTAAAGTCCGGGGTCGGGTAAAGTCTAAATTAGGGAATATAGGGGCTACTAAAGCCTTGCGTTTGTCGGAAAAGTCCCGCAAGGTTTCTTTGTTTTTCTCCGGTGGAGAGAGAAAATCCTGAGGAAAGGCAGCAAAGAAACAGTTAGGGCAAACGAGAATAGCGTAAATAAGTGGGAATACTTCTCCATACTTTTTCGAAGGTTCGTACAACCTTCGAAGCTCTTTGGTAAGAGGGCCAGCTATCATTCTACCTCCCCCGGTCATAAGTTCTTCTCGATAGAACTTCGTCTCACAGAGGGGGCATTCGACAGGAGATTTCTGAAAAAAAGTCAGTTTTCGTCCCTCATCTTCCATGGTATACCTATCCTAACCTTCTAACACTACCATGGCTATAGCGTAATCTTCTTCGTGCGTTAAGGAAACATGAACGTGCTTACCCCCAAGTTTCTGAAATATTTCTAGAACTCTACCCTCTAAAAGCAGTTCAGGTTTGCCATGGGGATCGTTGATGACATTAATATCCCGCAATTGGATACCATACAAGCCTGTTCCTAAGGCTTTGCCAAAAGCCTCTTTAGCTGCAAATCTTGCAGCTAAAGAAAGGACTGCATTAGGACCATTCCGTTTTGCCATTTCCAATTCTTGGGGATGGAAGTATCTTTCATACAAACCAGGTACATCCTGCCAACGTCGGATTCTTTCCACCTGAATTACATCAATTCCGATTCCCAAAATCATAGGCTATTCTCCCCGTTCTACCACTACTTTCACTTCCGTTGGCTCAAACCTTAACACTAAAAGATTCGAGGGTATATCGGTAAGAACAGGCAAAGTGTATGTTCCCGGTCTGTCCAGGTTTTTACAATTAACCAATAATCTTACCTGATCACTTTCCAGAGTTTCCAACAAATTCTGAGGACCCTGTACTCGGAGAGTACCTTTAGGCAGAGGTTCCGAAAGCTTTAGGTCCGGACGGAGATCTAAGGCCACGATGCTAACTCCTTCAATGGTCTTCAACAAGGTGGTTTCTTGTATAAATCCTCGAAACTCAACTACCTCTCCGCCCAGAAAATTAAGCAAAGGATTCTCTCTATGGAGACGAATCTGCATTGAAAAGTTTTCTTTTTTACCCGTTAAGTCAATGGGGTCTGTGGAAATAGTATACGTACGTTCGATTAGGCTAGCCGGTCCTTCTACCTGCACTAACGAAGGAGAGAGATAGTATTGGGTTAACTCATAGCCACTCGCTGGAGAACCTTTAAATACCGGCAAGACTTCAATCCGTTTTGTTGCTTTTCTTTCCAGGGTAGTAACTATTTCTACTGGTTCTACCCGAATCTGCATAATGGCACCATCTTCTACACCTGTTTTACGCCGAATATGCACTGGCACCCGGGCAGCTCCTTCGGTTTTATAGGAGGAAAAATCTGCCACAGCTTCGATGTCTGTTTCAGAAAAATTAGAGAGGTTCTTTTCTTTACCCCGAACCACGACCCTCACTCTTCGGGGAATCGGTTGGCCGTTTATGTATCCTTCGGTAAACACAACCTTCAAGGGAATCGTAATAAACCGTTCGGATAATGTAGAGTAGTTATGAAACAAAAATAGCAAAATAGCAGCTGCTAAAGACAAGGCTTTAGCCGGCCACTGGGAAACTAATCGGTCCAAAAAGGATTTATTCCTCAAGGACACCCTCCTCCGAACTTTCAAAAGTGGTTTCAAAAGAGGACCTTCTTCCCGTAAGGAAGAACCTTTTTAGTCTTTTTCGTAACTCTGCTTCAGAAAGATCATACATTAGGCTCCCATTGTAAGCGAGGGAAAGGGCTCCGGTTTCTTCCGAAACAACTAAAACCACCGCATCGGTCTCCTCTGCCATTCCTAAGGCAGCTCTGTGCCGGGTACCAAATCCTCTTCGAATATCGGGTTGTTCAGATAGAGGTAAAAAACAGCCTGCGGCAACTATTTTTCCCCCCTCTATAATGATAGCCCCATCATGAAGCGGAGTGTCATAACCAAAAATAGTTACAATTAAATTTGAGGTAATTTCTGCATCTAGTTTTGTGCCTGTATCAATAAAATTTTTAAGCCCCACCTGTCTACCCATAACAATTAACGCCCCTCGCTTTCTAGCGGAAAGGCTTACTGCCGCCTGAATCACCTCCTCTATCCGAAAAGCATCGGGCGAAGTATTAAGCTTAAACCAGCCTCCCTGGCCGATCTGGGTAAAAATCTTGCGTAATTCCGGTTGAAAAATAATGGCAATACCTATTACTAAACCAGGCACCATCAGATTCAACACCCAAAGAAGGGTTTGTAGGTTTAAAAAAAAGGCTAGGGCATAGATAAAGGCCATTAAGGCTGCACCCCTAACTAGCTGAATTGCCTTTGTTTTTACTAGAATCTGATAGCTTCGATAAATGAGAAAGGCTAGAATTAAAATATCTAAAGCAGGTAATACAATTTCCTGAAAAGCTTTTGCAGTTATGAACCAGCTCAATCTTTCACCCCGGAGATACCTATACCGTAATTTAAATAAGAAGTTTACCTTTATCTACAACTTTCTGGGAATCTATCCAAAGGGTGGGAGAAAGGATGATTCCATCAATATGAACCCCGGCAGAGATCGTTCCCCCAAACCCAGAATTTGTTCCAAAAGCAATATGTACCGTACCATACACTTTTTCGTCCTCTAGTATCACTCCAGTAAGACGAGCTTTATCATTTGTACCGATTCCTAATTCCCCCACCATGCGGGCTTCAGGCCGTTCCCCCAATACCTTTTCTAACCAGTGAGCCTCCCCTCCTAGGAACTCGACTGCCCGGCCTTCCCGGATTGTTACCTGTAAGGGAGAGCTGACCTTTCCGAACTCAGCTAGAGACCCGTCTATCAGCACACTCCCTGAGGCAGAGCCCTCTACCGGTGCTATATAAGCTTCTCCTGTAGGCAAGTTTCCGTAGGTACCCGGCATATGGTACAAGCCATTGCTGGAAAGGCCTTTCCTCCCTTCAATGGAAAGCTCCAACACATGACCATCTTTTTCCAAACGAACGACTTTCCCCCGGGTTAGCAACTCTGCTATTTGATCGGTTCGTCTGGCCATTTCTATATAATCCACTGTCATAGCTCCAAGGTAGAACATATCTTCGGTAATCCCGGGCATAGTAGCAATACGAGCCCCTTTAGCACAGGCTTCTTTCCGGGCAAAGGTATGCGTTAAGGAACGCTTGGTTGGGCATACTACAATCTGGGCTTGCTTCATTGCTTCGGATACTACAGGGGTGGGTTCTGCTCCGCTTTTTTCAGTTTCCGGCATAACCAAAAGATGTGATTTTAATCCTATAGTGATAGCCGCCTGGTAGACAGCTTCCCCAATCCTCTGGGTAGGAGGGTCTGTTACCACAAGAACTATCTCTCCTTCTTTGGGCAAAAAGCATTGTTCTAATACTCTACGGGCTGCATCCACTAACCCTTCCATAGGATCCTCCTCTTTGTATAATTGTGTCTTGTACGGTTATACAAGTTCTCCCACTATTCTGCCAAGAAGAGTTCTAGGAAGAACAACGGGACACCGGAGAATATTCTGGAACACCTGCTTTATTTTCTCGGTGAAGCCTATGCAATCTAAAACCACTAAATCTACCTTTTTTTCAGCTAAGGAATACGCCACCCTCTGAAAATCTTTCTCTGTTCCTGTATAAGGTGAAACTGCTGCAAGCTCCACCTGTAAACCGGTTTTTTCCCATTTTGCACCCAATAGGGGAATCTGTTCTGCCGAAGGTAACACAGCCCCTAATAAGCCTTTTTTGAGAATTGCAGGTACTACTTTTTCCATTAACACATCTGGCTTTATGATAATAGTGTTACCTTCTAGCTCGGGAAATTCGCCGGTACAGAACAATACTAGGAACTCTGCTCCTTGATCGAGAAGATTGGATACACATTGCTTCATCCGTGCATGAATGTGCTTTTCGGCAATCTTTACCTCTGTGCCGTCCCGTAGCCGGGTGACCAGAAGACTCTCCCCTGAGGTTGGTTGCAATTTTTCTATTTCTTGTTTAGAAAGGTCATCTAAAGCACCGCACTGTAATAGTTCTACTTCTTTGCCCACAGCACGTAAAAACTCTTCGGCCACATCCCACCTTGGGGATTGCCCAATGGTCATAGCCCCAATTTTCTTTTTCATATGTTCCTCCGGAAGGGATTTCCCTTTACATACAGGCAGGCTCGATGGCTGGCACATCTAGGATTTGGCCCTGTACACTCTGCTAAGCTCTCCTCAGCTCCACTTAAACCAGTTCCTTTTAGATTTTCCACTAAGGTAAACAATCGTCCTACTTCCTCTTCTTCTCCCTCTAAGACATAGCTAATAGAACCTTCCCCTCCTGCTACTCCTCCCTTACCTATAACAGTGGCTTTCACTTTTCCTAAAATTGTAAAAGCCTCTGATTCTGTAAAAATTTTCCCGGTAATGGGCATTAGCCCTACGGCCATTCCTATGCAAGCTATAGGTTTTTTCCTTCCCGCTGCCTGCACTGCTTCGGATATAGGGTTGGGGATAAGTTTTTCCCAACTGGCCAAGATCCACACTTCGGCTCCCTCGGTACTCAGGGCGGTCCATGCATCTCCGGGTGAGCCACCCCCTTCCGTACCTGCCATCATAGCCGCATACCCATACGGATCGATTGCATTGGCTCCAATAATAGCAATATCCCCTAGGCCGAGAGATTTCACCGCAGAAAGCACATCCTTGTCTACATTTTTCCTTTCTCCCCTTTCAACAAGCAAAGTATGGGGTATAGCAGGATTCATGTTGAAGGAGGTTACCGCACCCCGGTTAGAGATTCGACCTGATATGCGAAGGGATACCCCAAATAATTTTTCTGTAAGAGCAGAGACCGTGGTTCCCCCCTTAAATAGGACTTTGTGTTCTTTAAGAGCCTGTTTTAGTTTGGGAAGCGTAGCTACAGCTTCAGCAATTAGTCTCTTGCTTTCATTTGGGGTTAGAGTTACCTGTACAACCATGCAAATTATCCCTTTTCTCCTAATCTCTCTTCTCAGAACTACCAGGTGTTTTCAAAATTTCCATGGAGCCATACAGGGTAAGGAGCTTTTCATACTCTTCGGTATCATAGAACTTGCAGTTCCCTTCCCCAAACGCTTTAGCTACTTCTAAACAAAACCGGGCTGCCTCCTCGATATCCCACTCCCGGCTAGCCCCTGTAGCGCAGCCTGGTACTGGTCGAACCGCGGTTATGGCCACTCCAACAACAGGTGCATGGGTGGCAGTGGAAGGTTGGAGAATACTATTCAGGTGGAAGACCCCATTCCCATAGGGGGTAATATCTTGCATGGTTAACGGGAAGACCCGAGGCACGTCTCCTGTGCTCCATTCCATTAAGTCCAATAGATCTTCGCTTACCCGAAGAATGTACCCATCCTTCACGGTAGGGGAAATAGCAAATCCCCGGTAATTTATCACCCTATTTCCCTTGGTTGTATCAATGGAAAGAATGGCATCCATTTCCGGAGAAACTTCTTGTTCATTCATTACTCTCATATCTACCGGGGAACCCATAAAAGGCACAGGTTCATGGGGTTGGGTGGGAGCGTTGGGACAGATATGGGTGGCAATAATCACATCCCCTTTTAATATATCCCCACGTTGGTGCATTTCTGCTAGCTTAAAAGCGCAAGCCAAGGCCGCAACGGCTCCATCTGCATCGGATACTATCCCTATTCTTTCCGGCCGGGCACCGATGCCCCCTAACCGACCAATAATACCCAGGGTCGGAGCAGGAGCTGGATACGCTCCTTGCAAGTTTTTTGCTTTTTGTGGAGCCTCCTTCGAGGAACTTGACCCCTGAGAATGAAGGTGCTTTCCCCGGCTTCCAGGAATAAGCACCCGGATAAAGTCAGTCGACCCCTTTTCTCCCCGGATGGTTTTGACTTCCACTGTATTTACACCTTTAGATTGTATAACCTGCGCCACCTTGGTTCCTGATACTTTGGGATCATCAAGTAACTCATAAGCCTCCAATACCTGAGCTAACATGTCCATCCTCCTTGCTTTCCAACGATTTTGCTAGCTTCCTGCAGAAGATCCGGATCCCTCATTCCCTGTCCTAATATTAACTGACTTTTAGGTACCCAGATGAGGAAAACCTTTTGTCCGCTTTTTAGCTCTGCTGAGGGCACAGGCATCCCTGTAGTTACATCCATAACCGATATTAGATCAGGGAATGTCCCTACCCTTTTCCCGGCCCGATCTATTGTCATAAACTCATTCCAGAAGGTTACTTCAATAAGCTCCTTACCTGTAGCTAACAGAAACTTTCCCACATCAAACCCTTCTTTTGTATTAAGGGCAAATTCGGTTACCTCACCCTCTGCCACCACTTCCCCTCCAAGATAATCGAGTACTTCCGTTACTGCTTTCCGAGGAGAAGAGGCTGCCCCTTTAAGGATACGCTTTCCTACCTCCACAGCTTGAGAAAGGGCACCCCTAGCTCCATTCGCTTTTACATACTCGGCCGATACAGGATTGCGTGCTACAGCCACCATTCCCCCTGCTGTTATAGAAGCTTGACGAACAAGTCTAGCGGCTTCTGTAAGGGAAGTGGTAATCACCATCTCCGTGTACTTACCTTTTTTGGGGTTTCCCCCTACAGCTGCCTGAACAGAGACATACCCCTCTACCTTGTGCAATCCCATAGATCCCATAACTCCCATAGGATGAGCACGTCCATTACAGGGAGCATCCACTACCGGTATCCCTAGCACCGCAGATTGGAACCAACCATTTACCGAAGCAAGTCCTCCATTTTCACTCGTATTAATACCGGCTACTTGAACACCCTGTTCCATTAACAGTTTTAGAGCCCGAACATAATCCATGGGAGTACAGAACTGCTCAGAAGCTGCTGGCGCCCCAACCGCAGATACGGTAACAATTACACTTTCATTAGAAAAAGCATCGATGGGCACCACTGAAGGAAGTCCTACTTCTAACGCAAGGTTTCCTAATTTTTTTCCTGCTTCCATAGAGCCTCCCCCTCCACCGCCTAGAAAACACCCTCCTACTACAATCCAGTTAACAACTTCTTGGGAGAGAGGAAAAGCTTCTGCTATACCAAGACGACCAAAACGCTTTTTCATGGGGTATTCCTTTTCCTTGAAACATAAAACCACGCACAGTAGCCGGAAGCCAATACAGGATCAATAACCGGTATACCTAACGCTTCTTCCAGCTCCTGGGCTATTCCTATAGTACTCATACCGGTACAAGCTAAGGCTAATACCCTGCTATTACTTTCAGCTAGCAGTTTTTTCCCTGCGGTTATTACCTTTTCTTTACCCGCAGGCTTCATAAGATCTAGAGTTGTTTTTATTCCCTCCGGTTTTAGTTCGCCTACAAGGTAAGGGCCTAATATTTTTTTCATAGCTAAGGGTGTCGCTTCGGTAATTCCTAAAGTTCCCACCCTGCTTGTATACGCCAACGCTAAGCTAGCTGCCGCACTCCCTGCACCTATTATCGGGATAGGAAGTTCTTCTCGGAGTTCTGCCACTGCCGGATCCGCTGCACACGAGACGATTAAGGCATCTACTCCCTCCTCAGCAGCTAACTGCTTGCCTAAGCTAACAATTTTAGGAACTGCCCGGGCTTCGGACTCGTAGTCGAATATCCCTTCGGGCTGATCCGGAATACACTTGGAAATTACCCTAAAGGTAGGGAAAGCTTGTTGTAAATGCGTCCCATGCTTTTCTATGAGTTCGGGATTTGTAAAGGACACCACCCGAATTAGACCTATCGTATAAGTTTTTTGGTTCATAGAGGGTATTGTACGGATTTTATTAGGGCAGGGCTACTGCCCTGCCCAACTCTAAGTGCCAACAGGAGTTTTGCGGGATTTCTATTATTTTTTTGCAGGAGTCAAAGCTTTTATAGTACCGGTTGCAAAGGATACTAGAGCAGAACCGGCTATAAATCCACCTGCTAATACATACATGGTGTTCTGCACCTTTTTCCCGTAGATTTTCAAAATAATAAGTCGTAAAGCCAAGGCAACTAAAGCTGTCCATCCTGCCTTGGGATTCATAATTAGTAAACCGGTTGCAAACAAGATTCCGATCTGTCGATCGGGCCCACCGATAAATTGAATTATGGCACCGGGAATAGCCCAAATTAACAGCCACTTTAGCACCTCTGGTGAGGTACCTGCCTTTATGGTAGCCACAAATACCCGGTCTACAGGCGGAAATAGGTTGGACTCAAAATATGCCCGGTAGAAGATGAAGAGGAATACAATAGCGCAGGCAAAACCTAAAAGCTCAGCTTTGAACTGTTGCACTCTACCGGCAATTTCAAACTCAGGGTGAGAACCTCTACCTCTCAGGATCCATCCCGTCTTCAAATCATATCCCATATCC
>JBDNDI010000210.1:0-5177 GCA_046719195.1 Spirochaetales bacterium
ATTGGTTCCTTCATGTAAAAAAACCCTAGCATCAACACGAAACTTTGGGTGAATTTGGTTAAATCCGACATCTACAGCATGAACAAACTTAGCCCCGAACTGTAACAAACAATCGGTAAACCCTCCTGTAGAAGATCCAGCATCCAACATACCTTTTCCCTCTAGAGGTATTTGCCATTCCCTGAGGGCGTACTCCAACTTTAATCCACCTCGGGATACATACCGGGTCGGGGTAAGTTCCACCTTAGCCCCTACTCTAACTAAGGCAAAGGGATCTTTTACCCTTTCTCCATCGATGGTAACTTCCCCACAAAAGAAAAAAGCTATTCCTTTTTCTCTTTGTAGGTAAGGATACTGAGCAAGGAGGACATCGATAGCCCGCCTCTTTCTCATACCGTAGATGCTACCCGGATTCGTTCAATGGATCGGGCTCTACCTGTAGACTCCTCAAGGGTTACCACAATGCCCTGAATAAGGGCAAGTCCGTCGTCTACCTCCATTTTAATAGGTAATTGGGTAAGCGATCGTTGCAAAGCAATCTGAGGCTTAAAGCCAATGACACTATTGGAAGGCCCGATCATGCCTATATCAGTAATATAAGCTGTACCTTTGGGAAGAATTCTCTCGTCTGCAGTTTGCACATGGGTGTGGGTGCCGAATACAACACTTACTTCTCCATCTAAATACATTCCCAGGGCTTCTTTCTCTTCTGGGTCTTCTGCATGGAAATCAACTAGAATTACGTTTGTATCTTTTTTTAATTTGCGAGCCACCTCTTTCCCGCCTAGAAAGGGACAGAGGATATTGCTCATCCGAACCCGTCCTTGCAGGTTTACCACGCCAACTTTATGTCCTCTAACTTCTACAAGGCAAAGGCCATGTCCGGGTACTCCTTTCGGATAATTGTAGGGACGGAGAAGACGTTCTTCCCCTTCTAAAAGAGGAAGGATTTCCTTCTGCTGCCATACATGGTTACCGCTAGTTATTACAGACACACCCGCATGATAAAATTTTTCCACCATATCCGGGGTAATACCGTATCCATCTGCTGCATTCTCCCCGTTTACTACTACCAAATCGGCATCGTATTGTTTTATTAACCCAGGAAGAAGAAGGACAAGCCCTCTACAGCCGGCTTGTCCCACTACATCTCCTAATAGAAGTGCGGTTAACAACCTATCGGGCATACTCTACCACTCGAGTTTCCCTAATAACCGTTACTTTAATTCTTCCGGGATACCGCAGATCTGTCTCTATTTTTTTTGCAATTTGCTTGGCTGCTTCCTTTGCTTGCTCTTCGGAGATTTTGTCTGTATTTACTAAGATCCGAAGTTCCCTTCCTGCTTGAATTGCATAAGCCTTTTCCACCCCATCAAAATCCGAAGCGATCTTTTCCAGATTTTCTAACCGTTTTATGTAAGTATCCAAGGTTTCCCGTCGGGCTCCGGGACGGGCAGCTGAAATAGAATCGGCTACTTGTACTATCACTGCCTCTAAACAGGTAAACTCGGCATCTCCATGATGGGCAGCTATAGCATTAAGTACACGAGGGTCTTCTCCTAGTTTTTTCGCAAGTTCTATCCCTAACTCTACATGAGTCGAATCCCCTTCACTTTCTATCCCTTTTCCAATGTCATGGAACAAGGCACCCCTTTTGGCAATTTCTCTATCTGCTCCAAGCTCACCCGCTAGCATTCCTGCTAAAATTGCTACTTCTTTGGAATGGGCCAATACATTTTGTCCGTAGCTCGTGCGGAAATGTAATCGACCTAAAGCACGAATTCCCTCCTGAGGGAAATTATGAATACCTAATTCAAAGAGAACCTTTTCACCCTCTTCATAGATAATCTGGTTAATTTCCTTAGTGGTTTTCTGTACCATTTCTTCAATGCGTGCGGGATGAATACGGCCGTCTGCAATAAGTTTTTCAAGAGTACGACGGGCTATTTCCTTTCGAATAGGATCGAAACAGGAAATGACTACTGCCTCCGGGGTGTCATCTATAATAATGTCCACTCCCGTAAGAGTCTCTAAGGTTCGAATATTTCTACCTTCTCGACCTATTATCCGGCCTTTCATTTCATCATTAGGCAAACTAACCGTGGTAACAGTAATTTCCGAAGTTACATCTGTAGCAATCCTCTGCATCGTAGCTATGAGGATCTCTCTAGCTTTCTTTTCTGCCGACAGGTTCGTTTCCTGCTCGATCTTATTCAGAATAACCTGGGCATCATGACGCGCTTCATTTTCTAAGGTAGAAATAATTAATTTCTTGGCTTCCTCGGAACTTAAACCCGAAACCCTTTCAAGTTCTTTAATCCATCGTTCTTCCTGCTGAACTAAATATTCTTCTTTTTCTGTTATTATCCTCTCCCGGGCCTGCAAGGTTTGGGTTTGTTTGTCTACCTGAGCCAACTTTCGCTCTAAGGTTTCTTCTCGCTGAAGCAGTCTGCGCTCGAATTTTTGCAGTTCATTTCTACGCTCTCGTAGTTCTCTCTCCTGTTGAGCCCTTTCTCTTAAAAGTTGATCCTTTGTTTCAAGGATGAGCTCTTTTTTTCTAGCTTCAGCTTCTTTAATTGCATCCTGCTTAATTCTTTCAGCTTTTTGCTCCAAAGATGAAAGTTGAAATCTGGCATACAACCATCTAACAATCCAACCTAAAACAATTCCGGTGAGAGGAAGGATAATCAGTAATCCTATAGGCATTGGATTCCTCCCACTCTTTTTTGTGAATTATATAGGTATCCTATACTTTGTCAAGGAAAACTTCTAACTTTTGATTATATCAAGGATTAGCCATTTTCTTCCAATTCTTTTATTTTCTCCTTTCCTTTGGGCTTTCCCTTAACAAAACGGGCTGAAATTACGGCCCGCGTAGAGAGTCTCCGGCCGGAACTCCTGTGACTTTTTACAGAGAAATTGTTTAAAGCAAGCAGTTCTTCTTCGATAGAAGAGCGCGGCGATTTTGCATACTGTAAATGAATGTATACATCTTCTTTCGTGGTCAGGTGCAGTACTTCTCCCTCCGGGGGGATAGCCTCATAGGCTTTATCAAGAATATAGCCTTCGATCCGGAAACGTTTTATATAGGCCTGAGCTGTAGACTTTAATATATACAAAATTGAAAAGACTTTGTTAGCCAAACGCTCTTTGTCTGCTTCCCCACAATAGAGCAGCTTTTTATCCACAAAAAGTTTTTCCGGCACATTGTGAACCGAGAATACCCCGGAACCCCGCACAATAAGAATCCGATCAAAAGGAGAAACATCGAAGAGATGCTGCCCACTCCCTACCCCATAGCCTAGGTATCCTGATTCCGGATCATAACGCAGTTTTAAGTTTTTCACTGCCACTTCTCGGACATCCACTTTTTGAAAACTCTTTATTTGGGTCTTTCTTGTAAATCCTTTACCGTATCGTTGGATTATTCCTTCAAGGAATGACACACTATACTCCACCATATGGAAGAGATGATGTTTAATTTCCTTTAGCCTTGCTCGAATTTCCTCCATCTCTCGTTTATTTTTCTGGATATCATATAGAGAGATTCTGCGAATAGGAATTTTAAGTAAACGCTCCACATCCTCGGTAGTAACTGGCCGTTTGATCTGATTTGCAAAAGGTTTAAATCCATCGATAACTGCTTTAACTACAGTTTCTGCGGTTTTTTTCTCTTCGATTTTTTTATAGATACGTTCTTCAATAAAGATCTGTTCCAAAGTGCGTATATGAAGCAGATCTAATAAGTTTTCCTGCTCTAAGGTAAGCTCGTTCTTTAGTATATCTAATAATCGCCTCGCATGATACGCTATGACTTCGCTAACCGTTAATTGTACAGGAGCTTTATCTTTTATTACTAAAAAGTTCACGGGAAGCGACACTTCACAATCCGTAAAAGCATACAAGGCATCTACTACATCGCTTGCATAGGTACCCCTTGCCAATCGCACCTCTATTTCTACTTGATCCGTAGTAAAGTCATTGATCCCGGCAATTTTTAACACACCTTTCCGGGCTGCAGCTTCAATAGAAGCAATCAAACTTTCCGTTGTGCACCCATACGGTAACTCCCGTATGACAATCCGCTTAGGGTCTCGGGTATCTAGCTTAGCCCTAACCCTCACCTTTCCGTTGCCATCCTGGTAATCGGTAATATCTATCATTCCACCGGTAGGAAAGTCAGGATATAGTTTAACCTTCTTACCTTTAAGCTGCGCTTTTAAAGCTTCTAAGACTTCGATAAAATTGTGGGGAAGAATACGGGTAGACATGCCTACGGCAATTCCCTCAGCTCCAAGGAGGAGAATTAGGGGTATTTTAGCGGGAAACGTAACCGGTTCTTTGTTTCTACCATCGTAACTGTCTTCATACTGCGTTAATGCGGGATTGTAGAGAATCTCCTTTGCAAGGGGGAGAATGCGGCATTCTATATACCTGGCAGCTGAAGGAGCATCGCCGGTAAAGATATTTCCGAAATTTCCCTGTTTTTCAATAAGCAATTCTTTGTTAGCTAGGTTTACCAAGGCTTCATAGATCGAGGCATCTCCATGGGGATGGTACTTCATGCAATGACCGACAACATTGGCCACTTTGTGGAATTTCCCATCATCCATCTCGAATAGAGAATGAAGAATTCGTCGTTGAACCGGCTTTAAACCATCATCTAGATGAGGGATGGCCCTATCTTTGATTACATATGAGGCATACTCTAAGAAATTTGTCTGATACAGATTTGTGACATAGGTCATGTTAGATTAAGTTCTCCATGATAAATTCCCGTCGTTCCGGTGTATTCTTTCCCATGTAAAAGTCTAGCGTTTCGGGAATGGTCTTAACGGACTTTACGTTCACCTCTAAGAGTCGCATGTTTGGCCCAATAAATTGCCCAAACTCTTTGGGAGAGATTTCCCCTAAACCTTTAAAACGGGTTACTTCACACCCAGCTAATTCCTTCATGGCTTGATCCCTCTCTTTGAGGGAATAGCAGTACCGAGTCTCCTGTTTGTTTCGTACGCGAAAGAGGGGAGTTTCTAGAATAAATACCCTTCCCGCTAATACTAATTCTTCGAAAAAGTTAAGGAAAAAGGTAAGCAGAAGATTTCGAATATGGTATCCGTCATGGTCCGCATCGGTTGCTATAATTATTTTTCCGTATCGAAGGCCTTCGACCAGATCGG
>JBDNDI010000211.1:0-5149 GCA_046719195.1 Spirochaetales bacterium
CACCCCTGCCCGGTACATCCGCCACATGCACATATCGAATCAGATCTGCGTACCGGCGTATACACTCTTCCAGGCTTTCTCCCATCATTGCCATATGATATAGATCGAGTAAAAGGCCGAATCGAGGATGATTCACCTCTTGGCAGATTTGTGCTGCAGTATCCATTTTAGATACCGCATATCCCGAATGATCTAGGCGTGTATTTAAAGGTTCAAACACAACTACAGGGGTAGTATCCGGATTTTCCATTGCAGCTAAAGAAAGGAGTTTCTTTATTCCCTCTGCGATAGTACGGATTTCCACTGGCCCAGCTTCTTTCGTAACCGGCCTGACTACCCTACCTTCCGCTCCCAACTCCTGAGCTAACACCATCAGTACCGGACTTTGATAATAGGTGTTGAACCTTAAAGCTTCTTGAAAATCCGCCTCTACTATAGCATGTTGGTCAAGCCGTAAAAGATCTCCCTTTCTCTGCCCGCTATAGTTCGACACCTTTATACCCAACCTATTCAAGGCCTTTGAGAAACGCACGGCGTCTTTATCTTTCCAGGACCAAAACTCGATATATGGGAATCCCTGTTCTTGAATCCGCTCTAACCTTTTTTCAAAAGGTAAGTCGGTATACAGCATCTCGATGCAGATGGATGGTTTCATTTACTGTCTCCTTTCTCACTATTTTAGAGTTTAATACAAATCGGATAATCTCTTATATACTCCTAATAAGGGGTGATTATACATATTTTAGTTGACAAGTGTTACTTTTGTAGATAATAATCATATCTAAAGGGTTCAGGTTGTAATACAACTGTCAACAACAGTCGTCCTAAGTACGGCTTTGCTAATATTTAATAGGGTTTTGGATCTACAGGATTAAGCGCAGCCCTAGGAAACAAGGGGGGAGTAGACTTGGCATCTGGATCCTTATCAGATTTGGGATATACATAATACAGGGACAACTAGGGAGCTAACCATGAGCGAAGCAAAACAAAACTACGGGAGGTTTGCAAAGATACAACACCTCCTCGAGTTAGCCATTAACATAATGATAGGCCTTATGTTAGCCGGAATGGTCATAGTAGTATTCGGAAATGTTATCTTTCGTTACTTTCTCAACATGGCGCTTGCCTGGTCGGAAGAGGTTTCCCGTTTCATGCTTATCTGGCTGGCATTTATGGGCGCGGTCATTGCCTATATACGAAACGAACATCTCGGCCTCGATATTCTGCTCCGGGTATTACCACCGCTTGGTGCGCGAATCGTCGCTATTGTAGCTGATTCGCTGGTGGTTACAGCCCTCGTAATTATGACCCGGGGCGGTATTGCAATGACCGCAGATTCGTTTGCAAGCGGGTGGGTTGCTTCGTCCTTGCCCATTCCATACGGATATGTCTATATGGCCGCTCCCATTGCAACCGGCCTTATGTTGTTGGAATCTGTCATAAAGCTACTAACGGATATCCGTAAGCTTGTGATGGTTGTTCGGGGAGGTGTCTGATGCTTACCCTATTCCTCATCTCGCTTTTTGGGTTTGTACTGCTCTCGGTGCCCATTGCCTTTGCCCTTGTTCTTACCTCGCTCGTATTAGCTGGCGCCATGAACCAAGTAAGCGCTCCCCTACTTATCCAAAATATTGTACGAGGTATTGATAGCTTTCCGTTAATGGCGATTCCGTTCTTCCTTCTGGCAGGTGAAATCATGAATACCGGCGGCATTTCGCGGCGGATTGTTCAGGTTGCCCGGGCTCTTATGGGACATATTAAGGGTGGGCTTGGGTACGTAAATGTCCTAGCGAGTATGCTTTTTGCGGGTGTCTCAGGCTCTGCGGTTGCCGATACAGCTGCAATCGGCTCTATGCTTATTCCTATTATGGTTGAAGAAGGATGCGATCTAGAACCGTCAGCGGCTATCACAATCGCTTCGTCGGTTATCGGGCCTATCATTCCTCCGAGTATTCCTATGATCATCTTCGGTGTAGTTGGGAATGTTTCCATTGTCCGCCTTTTCCTTGGTGGTATTATCCCCGGGGTTTTAATCGGTCTCGGTTTAATGATCGGGTGGTACTTCCATACCCGAAAGCGTAATTATCGTGCGGATGGTACGTTCAGCCTCATGGGAGTGTTCCGGGCAGTGTTCGACGCATTCTGGGCCTTGGTTCTTCCCGGGATTATTCTCGGCGGGATTATTGGCGGGGTTTTCACACCGACTGAAGCAGGGGTTATTGCAGTAGTATACGCCTTTATCATTGCGTCTTTTGTCTATAAAGAACTCCGACTAAAGGACCTACCCCGATTGTTCGTATCCACGGCCCGCAACACCGCAATCGTCATGATGGTCTGCGGTTCTGCACTTGCCGCAGGCTACTACATAACGATCGCCCAGATTCCTGCCCTGCTCTCTGATACCCTTCTTGCCCTGGCGGGCGATAACCGGCTCATTCTGATGCTGGTAATTAACATCCTTCTGCTTTTGGTGGGATGTGTTCTGGATCTTACCCCGGCACTCCTTATTATGGGTCCCATGTTACTCCCCATTATAACGAAATTCGGAATCGACCCGGTGTACTTCGGATGCGTTATGGTCGTGAACCTCTGTATCGGTTTAATTACCCCACCCGTAGGGAACGTTCTGTACGTGGGATGCAGCATCTCCCGACTGACAGTAACTCAGCTGGCCCGGGCTGTTGCGCCGTATATACTGATTGAGATCGCCGTTCTCCTTATCATCACCTATATACCGGCAACCATTACCTTTATACCGAGCCTGCTGAAGTAACTAATCGGGTATATTAATCGTAATGGAGAAATTTAGTTCTTGATCTTCACCATTTTCATACTCTATATACACGTTTAGTGTGTAGGACCCATTGGGGAGGCCGTCTAAATCTATATAAAAGCCAAGCTCTTTCTGAGATGTAATAGGGATAACGCCTGTAGGGCCATCTGGATTAAGCGACCAATCCGCATACTCGACGTTGGGTGAAGTACCATTCCTTTTTAAGGTATAGTTAAGCTTATTATTTTCCGGCCTTTGAGTAACCTTTGTTTCCCCTATCAGCTCCCAATCCGTATCCGATTTTTCAAACAAGCTTTCCAGAATTTGATCGCAACCGGAGAAGCAAAGACTTAAAAGTAGTACTACGTAAAGTAAATGAAGCTTTCTGGTTCCCATACACCTACTCCTCGTAAATAATGTAATGGCTGTATAACGTTTTTAGATACAGTTTATTATAACGCAATTTTTATAGATTTCAAAAGTGCAATAGTAGGTAAAAAGTGACCAAAAAAGGGAACAGAATAAAATATGGGGATAGAGTAGAAAGTTAGAGCTTATCCATCGGAAGAATAAAAAGGGAAGCCCGGATAGGTATCCTTGCTCCCCCTCTAGCCGAAATCCAATAGCAGACTTACAAATGAGTTATCGAAGATTCGCCTTTAAAAACTCTACGGCCTGCTTCCAAGCTTGTTCCGGTGCTCCTCCCCGGTTGTAGGTGGTGCTCTTAACAAAGGCATGTCCAACCTCCGGATAAAGGGTAATGGTATTTGGAATGCCCCGTTCTTTTAGAGCAGCTTCAAATCTCCGAACCTGTTCTACCGGTATGCCCTGATCTTTTTCACCATAAATGCCTAACACAGGACCTGCTTTATCCATGTTTCCTAAATCCGCGGCATTCTGAAAAGGGCCTCCTCCATAAAAAATTACTACTGCTGCAAGGCCTGGATTTCGGGCTCCCATACGCATAGACTGAGTACCCCCGAAACAGAATCCCATTGAGGCGATACGGTCTTTCCGTACTCGCGGGTGATTCGAGAGAAAGCGATGGGCAGAATCTAAGTCTGAGGCAATTTGGGAGGCAGGAGTTTCTGTTGTTTGCTTTCTAGCTTCTGCTGCTTCCCGGGCTACTCTTCCGCGAAAGGCATCCGCTGCCAATACAACAAAACCTTCTCTGGAAAGAGCATCTGCCAATAGGGTTGTGTCTTCATTTAAGCCCCACCACTCATGGATAAGAATTACGGCAGGAAAAGGTCCCTGTCCATCGGGTATTGCTAGGTATCCGCTTAACGGTGTGCCATCTGCTGCCGGAAATGTAATATTCCTTCTTCCAGGTGCAGCCGGGTCTACTGCCTGAGCGAGCAAGCTTGTCACCCCCCACAATAAAAGAATCAACAAGGCGATCAATATCTTTCGGTTATTCATTTTTCACTCTCCTATCTTTTTTGAGCATTCTTTGATTAGGAAGTTACTAATTATTAGTAAAATAGTCAAATTAAATATTGGCACCTTTAAAAATAGAAAAAGAAATATGATATTATCACAAGATTGAAGGAGCGCAGATTCTTTGATAAATTTGTAAAAAATCAGTGATGCGCAAGTCAAATGTTAAATCAAGGGCAGGTTAAGCTTTATGAGTTTTCTTGGTTTACATCTCTGCTATACACTTTCGGATGAAAAACCATAAGGCTCTATCGTGAAGAGTTGGTTCAGATAAAAGTAATCAACCCGATGTTCCTTCAATTCACCAGACAACTTGAAGACCAGGGTCTGATCACGCCCACTGGCAGCATTGTCGATATCTAAGAACGGCGAAGCCCATTATGGCTCCAAGAATCACATAAAGACCGACAAAGAGAGTACGCGGATAGTCAATTATGGGGTATCGTTAGCTATAGTACACGACAGCCAAGTGCTGGCCGATCTGGTCGAGCCCACAAAGGACACCGTGATCTGCGTGGACAGTGCCTATAAGGGTGAAAACCTAGGGTCATGTCCTGGCAAGAAAGTTGGCAATCCGATGTAGATTCATGACCATAAGTATGAGAGGGTTGAGTAGTCCGTGTATCGGAATAAAGCAGGCTCGGTTTGCCTTTGGCATAATGAATCAGGTGTACCACCTGAGTCGCTCCAGCTATCTTACTTTGGCAATAACAGAGGGATAGGCTACCCTCTCACCCCACAAAGGTGGGAAAACAGGTTAGGATAACGGACGTTATTGCCCGTTATGGTCTAAGCCTTCGCCCGAATAAGCTAAAAATGTCTATTCATAATATAGAAAACGATGTGCTTATTAATTTGGGTTCGACTTTTAAAGAGAGCTATAAATATGTAATACAAATAAGTAAAAAGAACTTGTCACCCCATTTGTAGAGATAT
>JBDNDI010000212.1:0-5146 GCA_046719195.1 Spirochaetales bacterium
CAAGAGGCAGAATACTTATGGCGGTTTGCCTTGGAAGGGGCCGGCCATGGGGTTTGGGACTGGCATATCCCTACAAACACTGTCTACTTCTCCCCTCAGTGGAAGCGAATGTTGGGATATGAGGATAATGAAATTCCTAATCGATACGAAGAGTGGGAATCTCGTGTGCATCCGGATGATTTAAAACGGGCCTTACAGGCAGTACAGGATTTGTTGGAGAGAAGGGTAGAAATATACCATTGTGAACACAGACTTCGTTGCAAAAATGGGACCTATAGATGGATCTTAGACCGAGGAAAGGTTATGGAATGGGACCCAGACGGTAAGCCTATTCGAGCCGTAGGTACGCATACCGACATACATGAAATACGGGAAGCAGAAGAACATATTCGTTCTTTGCTAAAGGAAAAAGAACTTCTTTTACGGGAAACGCATCACCGCGTGTTTAACAATTTAAGTGTCATCCGCAGTCTGCTTTCGCTTCAGGCAGGGGAATCAAGGGACCCCAAAACAGTCGCTGCTTTACAGGAAGCTCAGGGAAAAATCGATAGCATGAGGATTTTATATGAAAAACTATTCCGATCCCGGCAACAGAGAGCGCTTTCTGCTCTAGACTACTTGAGAGATCTTGTAAAGGATATAAGTATGATTTTCCCAGTACAGAACCGGATTCGAATTACAGTGGAAGGGGAGGAGACGATACTTTCACCTCGGCAACTAGTGCCGTTGGGTATTATTGTGAATGAACTTATTACTAATGCATTAAAGTATGCTTTCCCTAAAAAGAAGAAAGGCGAAGTATATGTAAACCTTAGAAAAGAAGGAAACCGGGTCATTGTGCACATACAAGATACAGGAGTAGGTTTCCCTGAGGCGCATAAAAGTCCAGAAGGAAATTTCGCAATAGAATGTGGTAGCTCCCTATCCGTGAACAAGGCAATTGTACTTTCCGATTCCAAAGGGTTTGGCTTAGAGCTAGTTTCTGTACTTGCCGAACAATTGGGTGGAGTTTGCCGCATGGAGAGTAAAGCAGGCAAAGGTACCCGATTCTCCCTTACTTTTACAGCAGAGCCTATTGCCTCTGAAGGATTTTGAGAATTGTCTGATCCGTTACCCCATACCCATTAGACCGAGTCTCTAGGTTAAAAAACGTTACCACATCTCCTCGCCGTAAGGAGAAAAACACTTCCAGCGCACTTTCTTTTTTCCCCTCTCCTTTAGTTTTAATTTCTTTCCCCATCCTGGAACTGCCGAGGGCAGAACTAGAGCTGCCTGAGGCAGAAAGGGAAAACCGTCCTAGAGGGCCACAGAGTAAATAACGGGTGCGGCCGCTTTTAGATATTAGAGGATCTGATACTACCCGATGAGGAAATCCTTCCACAGAAGGGTTATTCTCTCCTACGGCAGAAGGAAAAGGGGGGTGGGAGCTGGAACCCTGGGGGCAGAGGACTAAATAAGAAAACTTTACTTCGGTGCGGTCCATTATTCGGGCTCGCCTCCCAATTTCGCGGACTAAAGAAGGCGGATGCCAAGGTATGCTCGTATGACAGGTTCCTTCAGGCAAAGCTGGACAGTTCCCTTGCCGGAAACAAGGACTCTGTATCCACACTAAGTCCTCTTTTGTAAGTAAGTCCCTTAGGTAGAGCAGCTCTTGGGAAAGGGCAGGCAGGGCAGGTTCCACAAGGATCATTTTCCCCTCTTTCTCCAGGAGGTTTAACAGCGATTTTATCAATTGGAATCTTTTTTGCACCCGATCAGGATCCTGTTTCCAGAGTTCATTTAAAACGTAACCTAAGGTAATGAAGTGAAAGGTTTGCTCAGGAAGGGTAAAGGATTTTTCAAGATCTACTTTTTGAGTTTTTACATGTACGCCCCTTTTTCGAGCTAAATATTCTAAAGCTTTTAAAGCCTTGGTACTGCGTTCCCAGGCAGTTATATCCTGTACACCTGCATCCAAAAGGGCAAAACTAAAAGGTCCTGCTCCCGCTCCAAGGTCTAGGCCGCGAAGCTGCGGATTACGAAAAGAAGTAAAACCAGTCGAACGTGATCGGCTAACTTGAGAGAACTCGGTTTTTTGGAAGTGTAGCATAAAATCCGGTAGCAGAGAGGCAAGAAGAGTCGTGGCAATTCTATATGAGATAGGCCAGTAGTAGAAGAGGTATGCTCCTAAGAGTTCTGAATGATCCAGATACGAGACACCGGCAAGCTTTCTCTCCCGAGTTAGCCCAAGGGATATTGCCCGAACCTGTTTTGCGAGGGCACCTATTTCCCCGTTATTTAAACCTTGTAAGGGTGCAGGGTGATTCGAGTTCCCAAAGCTACGGTAAGCATCGATTAATATAGGGATATACGCTTGTTCCTTTATATGCATAAAGTCCTGGCCGGTAAATAGAGTATATTTTATAGAATTTTTTAGTGCAATTACCTTGCGAGCAATCTATTAGCGTAGTATCTTTAATGTAAGATTTGAGTAGGGAGGTCGAAATGAAGAATTTTATTAGATTGGGTATCCTGTTCATTCTATTTTTAGTATGGCTAGGGTCTTGTGCCTCACCCCCTCCACCCAAAGAGGAGGTACCTCCACCGCCGCCCCCTGCGCCTTCTGTGGTTACGGTACCGGCTCCGGAAGCAGAATTGAAAGAGGCAGAATCCCTCAAGCAAACCATAGATACTTATAACCTATCTTTTGCAAAACCTGAAGAGTATGCAAAAGCTAATGAAGAATTATCTGCCGGAAAAGATGCCATGGGAAAGGACAATGCAAGGGCGAAAGATCTGTTGGTTAGCGCAATTAAGAGATATAAACTCGTACTAGAAGCGGGAATAGAACAAATCGCACAAAAAAGGGACTTAGAAATGCAAACGGCTCAACGTAGAGCAAATGAGGTACGCGCCTTTAGAGCGGTACCGGATCAGTACGCTTTAGCGGAACGTCAAAGAGCCGAGGCAGTTCGTTTGTTCGGGGAAAAGAAGTATTTAGAGGCTTTTCAGGCTTCGGAAGAGGCTATTGCCGCCTATAATAAAAGTTACGATTTAGCTAGAGAAAAGCGTTCCTTAGCCGAACAGAAATTAGAAAATACTGCCCAAGTGCAGGCAGCTACTACAGAACAACTGCAACAGGTAACAAAAGAGCTCACAGGGGGGCAACCATGAAAAAGAGAGTTCTAGGTATTATTACCTTAATGGTAGTTTTAAGTTCCTCCCTTTATGCGCAGAATCTGCTAGATAATCCTGAATACCGCAAAGGGTTAGAACTGCAGAACCAGGCAAAACAAGCGTTTGATGAGGGGGACTACGATAAATCCATTGAGTTGGCTGCCCAGGCTCAGGAGCAGTTTCGTAAGGCAAGGGAATACGCAGAGTACCTTCGCCTTAGGTTTGTAGCCAATAATTTTAAAAACCGGGCCACAGAACGGTTACGATATGCAGATTACATCAATGCTGCAAGACACTATCCTACCGAATACACGCAAGCCCGGGCGGTATTTCAAGCTTCTGAGCTAGCCTTTAATGCAGAAAAATACCAGGAAAGTATCGATGGGTTCCGAAAGGTTTTGGATTTACTAAAGGATATTCAGGCAGTAATCCCTGCACCGACAGAAGAATTGGTTAAAGTAGAGCAGCTTAGGGAGCTTATTTTAAAATACGATTTAGCCTCTGCACGACCTACAGAGTTTCGGAGAGCGGAAGATGCATACTCGAAAGGTAAAGAGCTTATGAATAAAGATAATGCCCAGGCAAAATACTACCTAGATACTGCTTTCAAAGACTACCAGACCGTGTTCGAGGCGGGTATAGGTCAAAAAGCCGCCCAGCGACGAGCTGAAGTGCAGGCTGCTAAAGCCAGAGCTGATCAGGCAGAGGCATTGAAATATGCTACAGAAACATACATGGAGGCCCAGAAAGCCCAGAGCGACGCGGAGATGCAATTCGCTTCCCGATCCTACGATTTAGCCTGGGAACAATCGGGCAAGGCTATTGAGTTGTACCTGAAAAGCGCGGAGCAGGCGAAAGCCGCCGCGGCTACCCCCTCAGTGCCTACATTACCGGAATTCTATGTGGTACGATTAATCCCAGAACGGAGAGATTGTTTCTGGCGAATTGCAGAGTATGATTTTGTATATGGAGATCCCTGGAAGTGGCGGATTTTATACGAGGCAAATAAGCATCTCCTACCCGACCCCAACAATCCCGACTTAATTCTTCCGGGCACCCGTTTGCGCATTCCGAGCATAAAGGGAGAGGTTCGTAGCGGCGAATGGAAAGGGAGTAGATAAGTTCTTCTAAATACTAAGATAGCAAAGCCCCTCGCCTTTATAGGGGGAGGGGCAATTTTTTTATGGATGACAATCCTAGGAGGGACGATTCTTGGAGTATAAACCTGGATTTGTTAGGTGTCCCAGGGTGTGGCTAGATGTCTAGATCTAAAAGGGCGGGCAATATTTCTTCGTAACTTAGAGGAATGTACTTTCCTTTAACCTTTGAGATTTTACTTTTTATTTGTTCTAGCTGATCCTTCAGGAGCGAACAATTGGATTGGGCAGCTTCTAAAGCTCTTTTACGAGCGTTCGCTATCCTAATTTCTAGTTCTTTTTCCAAAGGGGTAGCGGTGGTTTCGTTACATAGAGCCGCAATACATTTTTCTAGGCTAGCTATACTTTTTAGGGTTTCTTGCTCTAATCCCTGGTAATACGATAATCGCTCAATTTCTTCCTGATCAATCGTTTCTTTTAATCGGTCCATGAGGGAGTTGTAGAAGGTAAGGCGTTCCTCTAATAGGGATTTTAAGTCAAAGCAAGTCATACTCTATCCAGCAAGATTTATGCCTGTTTTGGGGGGTGCCTCTACTTGAACATGGGCTATCTGCGCCCAAGCTTCTTTTAGTTCTAGCAAGAGTTTCCGAACCTCTTGAAGCAGGGTTGCATCTTTTTGGACATTGGCTTCCATTAGCTGACGGTTAAAGAAGAGATATAATCCTAGTAGGTTTTTAGCAATCTCTCCCCCTTTTTCAAAATCTAGGGAGACGGTTAATTCTGTAATAATATCTTGTGCTTTCACAATTGCATTATGAACTAAGTCCAGCTTTCGGGATTTCTGCGCCAATTCTTGGATAGCTATATCAATTTGACGAATAGCTTCTTCGTAC
>JBDNDI010000213.1:0-5118 GCA_046719195.1 Spirochaetales bacterium
GTGAGAGACGACCCGACTGTTCGGTCTCTCCCAAAGAGCACAGCAAAGGTCTGGGATGCTTTAAAGGAACCGCTTTCTAAAACAGAAAAAGCTTTTGGAAAAGGTTTTAACGATCCTTCCAATCCGCTTCTAGTAAAGGTAGTTGAAAGCCCTATGTTAAACATTGTAAATACCCAATCCATTCACAACATAGGGTTGTGCGATTCAACTATAGGCGGATTTGGTGCATTTGTAGGGGAAAAGTTTGCCTACCACGAGTATTGCAACGTTATTCAGCACATTATCGATCTTGAATTGTTAACCCAAACAGATAAAGAACGGATCGATAAATTAACAGCCTACCGCAAGGTACTAGAGGGAGAAACAAAAACAGCCCTTCAAAAGGCCTTCAAACAGTATCGGGAACTGTATCCGGAAGAGGTGTATACCGATGCCTACCAGCAGCTTATGTTTGTAATTAACCTGTTCCGTAAGGTAATTGAAGAGAATACCACTAGCGAAGACTCTGCTTTGCTGATTCAAACCATGGTATTCGGGAATTTTAACGAGAAAAGCTGTTTCGGGAACTTTTTCACTCACAATATCATTACAGGCGAAAATGCGTTAATGGGAGAATATTTTACACAGGCTTTTGATGAGAGGGAGAAGGAAGGTACTCCTATTGAAAAAATCGATCCAAAGCTACTGGCCCGGTTGCAGGAGATCGGAAAACAGCTAGAACGAAAGTTTAAAGAAATTCGAAGGGTTCGCTTCACTGTAGAAAATGGTGAACTGTGGATCATTGACCAACAACCTGCGGCAAATAAATCTACTCAGGCAGAGATAAAAAGCCTTTTAGATCTCTTGAACGAAGGTATTGTGGACGAAGAGTATGTATTAAAGGCTATTAAGCCAGGGCGGTTATCGGAAATTCTCCATCCCACCTTAGATCCTACTTCGGTGAAGAAGTTTCCCAAGGTTTCAGGAGGCATTGCTGGAGCTGTAGGTGCGGCTATTGGCAAGGTCTACTTCTCGACTGAAGCTTTATTAAAAGCCTACCGGCAGGCAGTGCAGACAAACCAACCTACGGATTTTATACTTGCTATGCCCGCTACTTTTGCAGAGGATGTAAAAGCTATAGAAGTAGGCAGGGGAGTCCTAACCTGCGAAGGGGGGTATGCTTCCCATGCGCCAGTAGTAGCCCGGAGCTTAGGAAAGGTAGCTCTAGTGTATCCGGATATTGAGTTTACTAAAGAGGGTATGAAGATCGCTGGAAACCTTGTTAAAGAAGGGGATGTGATCACTATCAATGTACCCTATTATGACCCCCCTGCTATATATCTCGGAAAAGGTTCTTTAACAAAACCTACGCCGGAGAACTCGGGCCTACTAGAACTACTAGAAATTATTCAAAAATACATTGATGGATTTGATGTGCATGCAAATGCAGATCAACCCAAAGATGCTCAACTTGCCCGGCTTTTCAAAGCACCCGGTATAGGCCTTTGTCGCACCGAGCATATGTTCTTCAACGAAGAGCGAATAAATAGGTTCCGGTATATGATTTTTGCCGAAACCCAAGAGGAACGATTAGCGGTGCTAGAAGAATTAAAAAAAGATCAGGCAGAGGATTTTTACCAACTGTTTAAGATCATGGAAGGGTATCCCGTAACCATTCGACTGCTAGATGCACCTTTACATGAGTTCTTACCGCATACAAAAGAGGGAATGGCTGATTTTGTTAAGTTCCTGCAAAAACGAAAGAAAAATATAACAGCAGAAGAGGTAAAAATTCGCTGCGATCTGTTACGGGAAGTGAACCCTATGCTCGGACACCGGGGAGTGCGTATTGCAATTACCTACCCAGAAATATACAACATGCAGGTGCGTGCCATATTTGAGGCAGCCTATAGATTGCGTCGTGAAGGCATTAATGTTGTGCCGGAAATTATGATTCCTATTGTTATGACTGCCTCGGAGGTAAAGATTATCCGGAATGGGAAAAAAATCGAAGGAAAAACTATTACCGGTATTCGGGACATTGAGGAAGAAGTCCGCAAACAGTTTGGTTTCCAGGATCCCCTACATTACCGGGTTGGGTCTATGATCGAACTGCCCGCTGCAGCTTTACAAGCGGGTGAAATTGCCCGGTATGCGGAATTCTTCAGCTTTGGAACCAATGATCTTACCCAGACTACCAACGGACTCTCCCGGGACGATTTTAATAATTTCTTCTCCGATTACAACGAATTTGACTTGCTGCCTCAGAATCCCTTTAAAGTGCTGGGAGATCAGGTAAAGGAAATGATAAAGATTGCCTCGGAACGGGCAAGATTGGTGCGTCCGGATATTATGCTTGGGCTTTGCGGAGAACACGGCGCAGAACCGGAAAACATACCTTTTGCCAAAGAAGTAGGAATGAACTACGTATCCTGCTCACCCTATGGTATTCCTATCGCAAAACTAGCAATTGCCCAGTACAACCTATCGCAGAAGGAAAAAGCTGGATAGGGCTACGAAAGGCTTAGGCAAGCAGGCATTTCATTTACCAAACAGTATGTATTTCCTCCCTTACGAACGGGTATTCATACCCGTTCGATGGTTTATAATCCGGAGAAGACTCTCTAATACCGATAGCTTGATAGCTGCTTCTCCCACCCAAGTGCTTTGCTGATAATGCAACAGAACAGTTAAAAACTCTTTCTCGCAGAGGGCACTGCACTTGGGGGGAAGAAGCAGGTTTTTAAAGTCCTGGGGGAAGAACACCTTTTTTATAAAAGTATCCAGCAAACGACTTCCATTGTAGTAATGTTGATAGGCTTTGTGGTGGATAGATCCATCAGCTATAAAGGTTTTTTCAATTTGCATGTTCTGTAAAAAAGCTTCACAAAATTTTTTCTGCATAGTAAGTTCTTCTCGATCTTCCGGGCATAGGGGTTCTTTCTCCCAAATTTCAAGAATCTCTTTCCCTTTTTTAATGTTTTTTAAGGATAAAATGTACTTAATATGAAAGGAACCATTCTGACGGATATGGAGATTTTCTAGACCATAGATATAGTACAGATGGATCCCCTCCTCGATATAATGCCAGGCCTGTCGTAATTCCTTTTGTATTCTTTTTGGAGTAGGAGGGGGAGGAGTATTAATAGGGGGTACTACCTTTCCTTCGTTTTTGGTTTCCCGAATAAGGGTATAGGCTTCATTCAACTGTAACGTCATACGATGAGACCACTCTAAACGGTGTTGGTTTCGGTCGGGATGGTATAGTTTTATTAAGGTGCGATAGGCAGCTTCTAGTTCGGAAAGGGAAGTCGAAGGGGAAACCTGCATAAAGGCTAGTGCTTCTTCTAGGGTCATGTACCTCGATTATAGATAGGCTGAGGGGGTAGGGCAATAAGGGTAAAGATTGAATTTGACAGAACAGGGCGGAACTCATACAATAAGGGAAAACTACGAGAGGTGGTACCATATGGCAATTGTAAAAGAACTATTTCAAGCGTTTGAAAATAAAGAACTACCTAACGCCGGCGGCTATATAGTCAGTGCCTTTTTCGACGACACTTCAACCTATACAAAGTATGAGATTATCTCCTTTAGTAATGTTAAAGATATATATACCAGTGATGAAGGGTTGGTGTTCCAGGCAGATGGACAGAAAGTGTTTGTTTTGGTAGAACCAGCCAATTATCCCAACAAACATATAGAACCTGCCTACCGCAACAATTTCCAGCGCATACCTTACAGACTGCGGGAGTTAATTATCCACACTAGCTCCCGCCAAGACCGAATTATGATCGGTAAAGAACCAGTCATGACTTATACTTCCTTTACCATTATGAAATCCTTCGGACAAAACTATTCGTATATTTTTTACATGACCGAGGACGTGGTGGAGGGTATAAAAGATTATTTTATGAAATCTATCTGGAAAGAAGCCCGGGTACCCCGTTCCGATGCAGAAGAAGTATCTGAACTTATCGCAGAGGTATTTAAGAAGATTATTGTAAAATAGACTTTGCTATTTCGCTAGAGCCTACCGTGCTCTAGAAAACTATGGTATCCTTCTTCACTAAATACAATATGATCTAACAGCAGGATACCTAAGATATCTGCAACGGTTTTTAGGCGTTGCGTAACCTGAACATCCTCTTCGCTCGGTTCTAAATTGCCCGAAGGATGATTATGCGCTATTACAATAGCAGCCGCCCGATCTTGAAGGGGGTCGGCGAACACTTCTCGAGGATGCACAAGGGATCGGTTTACTAAGCCTATGGATACTACTCGTATAGCAATTACCTCATGGGCTCCATTTAAGGAAAGACATAGGAAGTACTCTTGTTTTCGATTAGCATAATGTACTACAAGAGGAAGAATATCCTTAGGAGAACCGATTCTTCGTCGATCCGGACAGAGACGGCGACGGGAGAACTCTAAAGCCGCTAAGATTACACTTGCCTTTGCTTTTCCTATACCCGGCACTTCAATGAGTTGGTTAACCGTAAGGCTACCGTTATAGCGATCTAAGAGATCCAAAACCGTAGAGCTAATTTTTTCTACCCGGGATTTACGATTTCCCGAACCAATAAGTAAGGCTATCAGTTCCGCATCTGCTAGGGCAGAAACTCCCTGATAACAAAGCTTTTCTCTAGGTCGTTCCGCAAGGGGAATAGCGGAAATTTTCTCTTTTAAATATAGCTTCATTCTATAAGTTATAACAATTAGATAAAGGCTTTTGCTTGAAAGGATGGGCATAAAAAAACTCCCCGTTTGGGGAGTTTTTTTGGCTTGGTTGAAGATTAATTACCTTTTCTATTTGTCCATTGTTTCTAGGCAACCCGAACTACAGAAGGTTGCATTTTTACATATTTTAAAGCAGTCATTTTCCGAGATAATTCTATAAACGTTTCTACGATGACAGTGGGTACGAGATAATCTTTGTGCAGATTCTTTTTACAAATATCTTTTAAATCCTGTAGGGTACTTTTTAACCCAGCAATGTACTGTTTGTGAAGTTCGATTGCTGTTTCAATTTCATGGGGGGTGGCACCCTTGTGTTCGTGATAATCGGCAATACACTCTTCCATGTATACCTTTGCCTTATCGTTCAATTCACTAATTTTAGCATCCATGACTTTTAAA
>JBDNDI010000214.1:0-5078 GCA_046719195.1 Spirochaetales bacterium
CAGGCGATGCTCTTAGGAGGAGGTAAACCCATTATGCAACGGGTGGGGGATTTCCGGTTGGGTAAACGATCAACGGACGCAACATTTACCGGTGATCTTTACTATTTCAGACCTACCCTTATTTGTACGCCCGGGGACATAAGTTTATCCATTCCTGCCAAAATTCTACGGGCTATATGGAAAGCAATGAAACTATTAGACACAATTGTTCCGGGCATCTTGCATCCTAGCACCATTATGTACTATCCCGAGATTAAATTGTATGGAAATAAACCTCAATTTCTAGACGCCTTCTTTCAAGCCCTTCCCCATATTTATCTTATAGGGGATGGGGCAGGCACTAGCCGGGGTATTACAGCCGCCTGGGCTTCGGGAATCCGAGCAGTGGTGGGAATTATTTCGAATCAGTAAAGCATAAACCTAAAGCGGAATTTTTCCTTTACTTCTAAGCCGCGTTGGGGAGACCAATCCAGAAACAGGTTATTCTCTTTAGGAAATTCCCGTTAAAGCTTTTATATACTGGAGGCGTTCGTAGGCTTCGGGTTGATCACTCTCCTGCTGACTTAGTTTACCTTTAAACTCTTCTATAGATTTGAATCCTTTTTCTTCCATCCAGGATTCGATTCCTTTGCGAATATTGGTTAATTCGCCAATACCTTTTCGGTACAGGATCGAGCATACTTGCACAGTGGAAGCTCCAGCTAAGAGTAATTTTACCGCGGTTAGACCGTCGTGTACTCCGGTAGAGGCGGCAAAATCACACTCAATCTGTCCGCTTAAAATGGAGATCCAGCGAAGGGGAGTATACACCTCCTGGGGGTTAGAAAACTGGTAGCCCGGGGCAAGTTTCATAGTCTTTGGATCAATATCCATCTGATAAAACCGGTTAAACAGTACTAGCCCTTTTGCTCCTGCCTGATGTAACCTTTTCGCAACATGGGGTAGAGAAGTGAAGTAAGGTCCGATTTTTACAGCTATGGGAAAAGAGGATCGTGCTACAACTCGTTCCACAATTCGCACTAATTTGTCTTCTACCATAAGGCTAGTTTCCGCAGGATTGCGAGGCATGCGGGAAAGATTCAGTTCTAAACCGTCTACCCCAACCGAGGATAGCTGGTCTGTATATTGAATCCACCAGGGCTCGGACACGCAATTCAGGCTAGCAAATACGGGAATCCGTATTGTTTTTTTTGTTTTTTCAATTAACTGCAAATATTCCGTAGGACCGAGGTGTTTTCCCATTTGGGTAAAGTAATCTTCTGCTTCGGGATGAAAGGTGGATAAGCCGTTGTATTCTTCTTGTTTTATTTCTGCTTCTATTTGTTCCTCAAATAAGGATTTTAACACTACAGCTCCTGCCCCTGCCTCTTCGCACTTACGAAGGTTTTCTACTGATTGGGTTAAACTAGAACTAGAAACAATAAGAGGAGTGGGAAGGGTTTTCCCAAGGTACTGGACCTGAAGATTTACCATGTGATTCTCCTTTCGAAGTAAGAACTAGAAAAAACTATACCATATAGAACATGGGGCTCACAAGGTAGAGGAAGCCGGTACGTTTGCAACTTTTGTTACTAGATTTAAATAAATCGCCTCTTCTTTTTCTGTAATGATAAGGTTCTTGACAAAGGGGGGGGCATTTGATACTTTCTTCCTCACGAATTTATCCTTGCCCTTGTAGCTCAGTCGGCAGAGCACAACCATGGTAAGGTTGGGGTCACCGGTTCAAATCCGGTCGGGGGCTTACAGGTCCTGGAATACCTAGCTGGAAAGTAGTTAACCCCTATTGTAAAGGGGGGACACAAGCGCCTAGGTATTGTTAGGCAAAGAAATATACAGAGTAAACCTCTTGACAGTGGAGTAGTAAAAAAATTATACTTGCTCCCTATTTATGAAGGAGTGTAACCAATGGCGAAAGCTAAAGGAAAGAACGTTGAACTGATCGCCCTACAATGTTCAGAATGCAAGCGGCGCAATTATACAACAAAAAAGAACCGAAAGAACACTCAAAGTAAATTGGAACTTAACAAATATTGCAAGTTCGATCGGAAGCATACCCTCCATCGGGAAACGAAAATTAAATAAAGTGTACCCTAGGCCAGTAGCTCCAACGGCTAGAGCGTCGGTCTCCAAAACCGAATGTTGTAGGTTCGAATCCTACCTGGCCTGAATGAGTTTTCTTTATAAGCTTTAGCTAAGCGGGTAGCTAAACGAGAAGGGGAGTTTGGGAATGAAAAAGATCATACAATTTTTTGAAGACAGTGTTGCGGAAATGAAAAAGGTGGTATGGCCTGCTAAGGACGAGGTCATTGCTTCCACCAAAGTCGTACTTGTCTCCACTCTTATATTTGCCCTCCTTCTCGGGTTGTTAGATTATTTATTCCTTCTTGGTTTAGATTGGATTTTTTAAATTAAGGGAGCCCATGGCAAAAGGTTGGTATGTCCTGCATACGTACTCAGGATACGAAAACAAAATTGAAAAAACCATCCGTAAACTGATGGCAGAACAAAATTTAGGGGAATTTGTTTTCGATATTAAAGTACCTTCGGAGCAAGTGGTAGAGGTTAAAGAAGGTAAAAAGAAAGTCTCTACCAAAAAATTCTTACCCGGATACCTGCTTTTAGAGATGGACCTTCCCGATCAGGGGTGGAAACCTATTTGTGCTACTATCCGCCGAATTCCTGGGGTAACAGGTTTTGTAGGTTCTTCCCCTAATTTAAAACCTCAGCCTATTTCTCAAGAAGAAGCACGGATGATTTTTCAAAAGACCGGAGAAATAAAGGGAGAAAAAGTACTAAAACCCAAACAAACTTTTTCGGTGGGGGAGAGTGTTCGTATTATAGACGGCCCTTTCGATTCCTTCACCGGAACCATAGAGGAAGTAAACCTGGAGAAGGGTAAACTTCGGGTAATGGTCGGTATCTTTGGCCGGGCAACACCCGTAGAAGTAGACTTTCTTCAGGTAGAGAAGATATAACCCGGAGTTTCCGGGCCTTCTCTCGTTGGGAGTCCAGCGAAGGACGCAAGCACCACGAAAGGAGAAAAGAAAAATGGCTAAGAAGAAAGTAACTGCGGTAATCAAACTGCAGTGCCCTGCGGGTAAGGCTACACCCGCTCCTCCTGTGGGTCCTGCTTTAGGGCCTCATGGCGTATCAGCACCTCAGTTCGTGCAGCAATTTAATGATGCGACTAAAAACATGGAGCCAGGTCTCATCATACCCGTCATTATTACGGTGTATGCTGACAAAACTTTTAGTTTTATCTTAAAAACCCCCCCTGCTTCTGTACTCATAAAAAAGGCTTTGGGTATTGAATCGGGTTCTGCGGTACCGAACAAAAATAAAGTTGGAAAGCTTTCAAAGGAAAAGCTTCGGGAAATAGCGCAGCTTAAGCTCCAGGATCTCAATGCGAATGATATTGAAGCAGCTATGAAAATCATCGCGGGCACAGCCCGTAGCATGGGTGTGGAAGTGGAGGCTTAAGATGAAGAAGGGTAAGAAATATTTAGAAGCCATAAAAAAATACAATCCAAAAGAAGCGTATCCGCCGGTAAAGGCATCGGAAGTGGTAAAACAGATCGCCTTTGCTAAATTTGATGAAACTGTAGAAGTATCCATTAACCTCTCTTTAAAAAAGAGCCAAACAGTTCGGGATACGGTTACCCTTCCCCATCAGTTTAAAGAAGGAAAGAAGATTCTCGTATTTGCAAAGGGAGAGAAAGCCGAAGAAGCTCGCCAAGCCGGAGCTACCTATGTAGGTGACGAAGACTTGATCGAAAAAATAAAAGGTGGCTGGTTAGATTTCGATGTGGCTGTTGCAACACCTGACATGATGAAGGATGTGGGAAAACTAGGCCAGATATTAGGAAGAAGGGGGTTAATGCCTAACCCCAAAACGCAAACTGTAACCTTCGATATTAAAGGCGCGGTGGAAGAACTAAAGAAGGGTAGAGTAGAGTTCCGTTCGGATAAAACCGGTGTTATTCACCTGGCTATTGGTAAGGTTTCTATGGAACCAAAGGCTATTGCGGAGAACTTGCAGGTGGTACTGCAGGAAATCGAGCGGAAAAAACCGGCCGATGCAAAGGGCAACTTTATTAAATCGGTGTATCTCTCTTCTACCATGGGTCCAAGCGTAAAGATCGCTAGAGAGCAGGAGTAAGCTATGGAAGGATACAAGCCCAAAATTAATGAAACAAAACTTAAAGCGGTAAAAGATTTAAAGGACAGGTTTGAGTCCTACAAAGGGTTTATTTTTACCGATTTCAGGGGGCTTTCGGTTGAGCAAATAACCAAATTAAGGCAGGAATTAAGAAAACTTAATGCAGAGTACAAGGTTATTAAAAATAATTATGCCCAGATCGCTTTTCAGCAGTTAAAGAAACCCGATGTTTCTTCCTATCTAATGGGGCCTACTGCCATTGCTCTTGCAAATGAAGAGGCTCCCCAGGTGGCAAAATCCTTATTGGAATTTGCCAAAGAGACAAGTGTGAAAATCAAGGGTGGCTTGGTAGAAGGGGCGGTGTTCGATGAAAAGCAAATTGTACAATTCTCGAAATTGCCTTCCCGTGCGGAATTGCTATCCTCTCTTATGGGTACCATGAGAGCTCCTGTTCAGAACCTTGTGTATGTTATGAATGGAGTTACCACCAAATTGGTTCGCACTCTGAAGGCTGTAGCAGAGAAAAAGGCTTCGTAAGTAAAGTCGCGTTGCGACTGTAAAGATATCCGGCGTTAGTCTTCGGTGCGTGTTGCGTGCTATCGCCGGAAAACATTAGAAGGAGAAGATAATATGGCAACACTAACAAAAGAACAGATTCTTGATGCTATCGCTAACATGTCCGTCCTAGAGGTTTCCGAACTAGTAAAAATGATGGAGGAGAAGTTTGGCGTAACTGCCGCTGCACCCGTAGCAGTAGCAGCCGCAGTTCCCGGAGGAGCCGCCGCAGCTGCCCCCGCAGAGGAAGAAAAGACAGAGTTTACCGTCAAACTCAAATCTATCGGAGATAAGAAAATCGAAGTAATAAAGGCTGTTCGGACCGTAGTTCCTGGCCTTGGTCTAAAGGAAGCTAAAGACCTCG
>JBDNDI010000215.1:0-5071 GCA_046719195.1 Spirochaetales bacterium
ACTGATTTCCAAATTCCCCCTCCACCTCTATAAAAATAATGTTTTCAAAGGATCCTTTTTTTGATCCGGTTGCCATATAGGATCCAAAGGCATGGGGGGCTAACTGAGAAGAGATGAGAGCTTCTACAGGGAATAAGGTTAGATAATAATGAATATCCATTTGGCCTCCTGTATGATTAGTGTAAGACAAGGCTTTTAATATGTAAAGAAGGAAAACTTGATTGGATAAGATAGATTCAATAAGATAGTCGCAGGTTATGGGTAAACTCAGGAATAGGAGAAGGGTATGCTAGGAATAGTAATCATTGCAGTCGTGGGGGCTTTAGGATTCGCAGCTATCAATTTTTATTCTGTAAAACGCTTAGACCCCGGTACTCCCTTAATGCAGGAAATAGCTTTTGCCATTCAAGAAGGAGCTGATGCGTTTATCCGACATGAGTACAAGATCATTGCTTCTATAGGGATCATTATTGCAATAATTCTAGGGATTATTGTGTCCTGGTACACGGGTGTTACCTTTATCCTGGGTGCAGTAATGAGTGGGAGCGCGGGTTGGGTGGGTATGAAAATAGCCACCATTGCCAATGTCCGGGTTTCCAATACCGCTCGTTTAACTACCAGTATGGGAAAAACCCTTAAAATAGCCTTTCAGGGTGGAAGTGTCATGGGACTATCCGTAGGCGGTTTTGCCTTGCTGGGCCTTTTAATTGTGTATTTTGTGTTTGGAATTTTGCTAGGGCAAATAGATCCTAGCCAGCTAACGGTAGTCACCAACTGGATCGGCATAAATTTTATTCCTTTTACTATGAGTGTATCCGGGTATGCCCTCGGATGTTCCATAATTGCTATGTTTGATAGGGTCGGGGGTGGAATTTACACAAAAGCTGCAGATATGGGGGCCGATCTGGTTGGAAAGACCGAGGCTCATATTCCGGAAGACGACCCTCGAAACCCTGCCACCATAGCGGATAATGTGGGGGACAATGTGGGAGACGTCGCAGGCTTAGGGGCAGACCTGTTGGAAAGTTATGTAGGAGCCCTTATTTCCAGTGTGGTACTCGCTTCTTACATGTTCCATACGCTTAAGAACTCCGCTACCCCTATTAGCGAAAGCTTAATACAAAAATTACTTCTCTATCCGGTGTTTTTTGCTTCGCTAGGAGTAATAAGCTGCATCTTCGGTATACTTTCGTTATTAATAAAAAAACCCTCGGACTATCCTCATCGGGAACTAAACTTTGCCACCTGGTTTTCCGCGGGGCTCACTCTGGTAGGGAGTGGATTTTTAACCTACCTTTTTTTTCAAGGAGAGGGCTTAAGGGGAATTGGCTTTAACCTAGGTTCCCTTTCCCCCTGGTTTGCCGCAGTTCTGGGCATTCTGAGCGGCATTCTAATTGGTACCCTGGCAGAATTTTACACTAGTTACGATTATAACCCTACCCGGGTCCTAGCGGCTGCTTCCCGGGAAGGAGCTGCTCTTACTATTACAGAAGGCATGGCTTTGGGGATGAAGTCCACCTTTATTCCCGTGGTGGTTTTAGCAGTGGCTACCATAGGAGCCCATTTAATTGCGGGGCTCTATGGTGTAGCTATGGCCGCTATTGGAATGCTCTCTTTTGTGGTGGTAACTGTCTCAGTAGATACGTACGGTCCTATTGCGGATAATGCGGGTGGAATCAGCGAAATGTCCAAGCTAGACCCGAAAGTGCGAGAAATTACCGATCATCTAGATTCGGTAGGTAACACAACCGCAGCTATCGGAAAAGGCTTTGCCATTGGTTCTGCTGCTTTTGCAGCCCTATCCCTATTTGCCTCTTATTTATACACTCAGGCTGCTCCCGATGACACGGATGGATATGCACTGATCTTAAATATGATAGATACAGTGACCCTAGCAGGTGCCGTGGTAGGAGCTTGTTTACCCTTTCTGTTTTCCGGAATCTTAATTGAAGCCGTAGCAAAAGCAGCGAGAAAAATGGTTCAGGAAGTACGAAGACAGTTTCGGGAGAATCCTGAGATTTTAAGTGGTGAAGCAAAACCCAATTATCGCGAATGTATTGAAATCTCTTCCGCAGGGGCCTTACAGGAAATTAAAGGGCCGGCTTTTATTGCCGTGTTAACTCCCCTTTTAACAGGCTTTATTTTTGGAGCTAACTTTGTGGGTGGGTTACTCATAGGTACCACTCTTTCGGCTATTATGCTAGCGTTATATTCAGCCAATGCGGGGGGTGCCTGGGATAATGCAAAGAAGTATATCGAACATGGCCACTATGGAGGTAAAGGATCCGAGACCCACAGCGCTGCAGTTATTGGAGATACGGTGGGCGATCCCCTAAAGGATACCGTAGGACCTTCCCTAGATATTTTAATAAAAATTATGGCGGTTGTGTCCCTTATTGCGGTGAATGTGTTTGGAAGGTATAACCTGTTTCAATTATTTAGATGACCGGGAAGAAAAGGCGAATAAGGAAACAACAGGTTAGTCCGGCGGATGTTGCAAATGGACGGTCAAGGTATCCAGGCTTCGAGCGGTGGCATAGGGTACGAAGCCTCTAGCTCGAGCTTTGGTGTAAAAATCGTCAATCAACGGGGGAGTTGTAACATAATCTATGCACAAGACTAATTTGCCGGCTTGTTTAAATACCTCCAGGTGGGAAAGAACTTCGTTTATATAATTTGGCTCTTGAGCAGTGTTATCATTGTACCACGTGTCCTCTTTCCCTATACCGGTTACTACCTCCACATAGTCGGAAAAGGAAGATAGCCCTTCTCCGTTCTGAGGAAAGATGCCAAAATCGGGTTTCCTTTTAATAGTACGAGCATGGTTGGCAAGAACTTTTACAAAAGCTACCATATCTTCTGCAGCGCTCAGGCGGTTTAAGCCGCTTTCTCCCCCGGGACCCCAATACTCATACGCATCGATTATATCGAGGTACACCCCATCAAACCCAGCATTGATAATTTTGTCCAAATAGGTAAAAATAATTTCCTGCCATCCGGACTCCCAATATTTTACCTTGTAGTTCCCTTCCCACTCGGGATTTTCCGGGCCCAACCAGGAAGGAGCCCCAGCATCCGGCTGACCATCCCTATCCCTGTCCCAATCTGTATCCCAGTACCATCGATACGTTTCAGCTTCCCCAATACTAAGATACGCAAGCACCAATTTAGGCCCCCCCGAACTATTTTTTAGGGCTGTTATTTCCTGGAGGCTAAACCTATTTTCCTCTGTTCCGTTTTTGGAGTAGTCGATGATTACCAAATCAAAAGCTGTACTTCCGATAGCCTGGATATCGATGTTTTGTAACTGATAGACAAAATCGTTTACCGAAGACCAGGTAAGGGGGGTATTATCGGCCCGATAATAGGCACAACCCACCAGGTAGAAACAGTATAATAACATTCTATAGATGAAGGAAAAAAATTTGTTCATTCTGATTTATTAATATACTACTATTACTACTATTTTCCCATTTACAGGTTAAATCTCCAGGGAATATAATTCTTTTAGGAGAACATCAATGAAAGTAAGAAAAATTGTGATGGTTTTTTGTGTTATGTACGTAACGCTGGTTATCTTTTTCGTTACAGGATGCTGGTTTGGTTCTTCATCGGATTACGACACCGTAAAGGGTTCGGTAAAGGTGTTTTCGGTAAAAGAAGGAACCCCTATTACGAATTTGGTTCTAAAGCAAGAAAGGATGGAAGGGGGAGGCCCTCTAGGGTCTACCCTGGGGTCTTTCCAACCCGGTTTACAACCCAAGGAAACAGGGGTGGTGTATGGCACAAACAATGCGGGACCTGCCGATTCTTTGACCCTTACCTTGAAAGGGATAAGTTTTATTATGCAAGGGGGGGATGAAGTAAAAGGGCTTGACGAACAACAATCAGGTGGGCAGAGGACCATCACTCTCTCCGGCACCTCGGAAGGCACAACTATCTCGGATATTCCTATTCCCGTGGGTACAATTGCAAAAGTAAAACTATTCTTTGACCCGTTTGCAAAGATAAAAGGAATTATCCCGGAAAAAACCTATAAGTTTCCGGATAATACAACACAATCCCTATCCGTCCGTACCCGCTCCCCATACTACTACGACGCTTTTAAGAACAAGATGATGGATACAAAGGGAACCCTAGTTGCTCGGGGCGATGATGAGGAGGTAACAAGTCCGCTGGACTATACCTACTACCAGGTATCGCCCGTGGCTCATGAAGCAGAAGAAGCCCTCGTTTGCCTTTCGAACCAGGAGTACTTTGTGGTAGAAACCCCCTTGAACAAGCCTATTCAGGATAATACGACCCCTACTATCAACATAGCGGCAGACTTGAGCCGGATGCTGCGGTTCTCGGTCAATGGATCAGAACTTGAGGAAAATAGTACGGGTGTAATGTTTACCTCAAACCATCTGGTAAACTACCTGTTTGCAGCCTTTGTGGGTTCCGGCGGAACCATCCAGGGATATGAATATTCGTATGATACCTCCAACAATTTCGATGCAGCTTGGGCACAAAGAGGGTGGCTGATCCTTGTGTATGATTCCCAAGGGGCGTTTGCCTATGGAGCCCTGGTGCCTGACTCTTTGGGAAGAGGGTCTCCGGAAGGGTATATAACCGAGTATCCGCAAAACAATTCATCCCCGGGAGCTTCGGTCACCTTTAAGGTAAAGCAAGATGAGGATACCCAGTTCAATATAGAGAATTATCAGAAACTATCGAATTTAGACGAATCTGTGGTAGCGACTCTCACAGATAGTACGGATACGGCACTAACGAATGGAGGGATACGGTTTACCTTAAAGTATAATGTCGCATATTAAGCCTAATATTGGGCTTAAAATTTTTACTGCCCTTTAAAAATACGGATAAAACGCATTGTAAACTGTTGAAAAAAGACGTCTCTAGCTGGTTTAGGCACGTTGCTCCACAAAACGCTGCCAAGAGGAAGGCGTCCTAAACCAACAAGGTCCACAAGGAAAAATCCTAAGCATCAACAGGGGACTGCTGAAGAGACAGCTTGGGGAAGTTGTCCGGAAGAGGATGGAAAGAAGCGGAAAAGCCTCCTCGTCGG
>JBDNDI010000216.1:0-5062 GCA_046719195.1 Spirochaetales bacterium
CATCGGGGCATCCACAGGAGATTCCTATCCTTACTAAAGACAAGAGCCCCACCCGGGCTTCGGACTCCTCCGGTGAAACCTCTACCTTAGAACGACCTACCTTTGCGGTTCCCTCCCATGAAGAAACCCTTATTTCTCTGGCCACGGACCCCGAGCTTCCCTTTGCCTCGGTGGGTATCTATGTAAAACAGGAAAGGCGGGGGGTAACGACCTACCGGGAGTACCGGCAGGAACTGATAGAGCAATTGTTCTTTTCTGTCCTGAATAACCGGTTTTCCGATCTTTCTCGAAAACCCGGGGCTCCTTACCTGTACGCAGCCGCGGGCTCTGCCCGGCCTATCCGCCCTACCCAGCTTTTGTATCTCACGGCTTCATTTGAAGAAGGGAAACTGGCAGAGGCTTTAGAGGGGCTTGCGAAAGAGGTTCGGCGCATACAACTCCATGGGATAGGTCAGATGGAACTAGATCGGGCTAAGGCAGAAATACTAAGGCAGGCCGAGCAGAATCGGAAGGAACAGAATACCCTGCCCTCTTCCCGCTTTGTTCGCTCTTATGTGGAGGCTTTTCTTCAAAATACTCCTGTTTTGGGTCCCGAGTTCGCCTACCGAATCCTCCGCCATCTGATACCCACCATTTCGGCGGCTGAAGTTGCCCGTCTGGCCGACCTTTTCCTGCTCCCGCAGAACCGGGTGGTGCTGGGAAGTGCTCCGGAAAAAGAGGCTTCTGGGTTCCCCTCACCCGATTCTCTCCTACAGGTATTACATCAGGTGGCCTCCCGGCATCTAGAACCCTACGTGGAGGAGCCCTCTATTACTCACCTGATCGATCCCCAAAAGCTTAGCGAACAAGAAAAGAAGCTCCGGGAGGCTTTGGCCGGGACCGAGGGATTGAGGAGGGTGGAAAGCCCGATCAGTCAACGGTATGAAGCAGTGGAGTGGGTGCTAGCCAATGGAGCCCGGGTAGTACTAAAAACAACCCCCTTTAAAGCCGATGAGGTGTTATTTTCTGCCTATGCTCTGGGGGGCACCTCGTTGGCCGAAGATTCGGATTTTTTTTCGGCTCAGTTTGCCCCGGAGGTGGTCGAACAGTCCGGGTTGGGGGAGTATACCAGCACCCAGATTGAAAAATACCTGGCAGGCAAGCTGATCCAACTAACTCCGAGTATTGATGAAGTGGCGTTTCGTTTCTCCGGTTCTTCTTCGGTAAAAGACCTGGAAACCTTTTTCCAGCTTTTGCGTTTATACTTTTCTGCTCCGCGCTACGACGAAAGGGCAATACAGCGGTATCTGGATCAGGTCCGGTCTTCGCTGCGGAATCGAGAGAACTCTCCCGATACCCGTTTCTCCCGCCTGATTCAACAAACGCTCCGCAGGGGTCATCCCCGATCCCTACCCCTAACGCTGGAACGGTTACCTGAAGTGAACCCCCTACGGGCTTATCAGTACTACCAGAGTTATGTTTCAAACCCCGCAGCGTTCACCTTTGTGTTCGTGGGCAGTATTTCGCCCCAGGAGCTGGAGCCTCTGTTAATCCGATATATAGCCCCTATACCTAAGCGGGAAGCCCCCCTCTCCCAGGTAGGCGAACGAGTAGGTATGCTCGTAGACAGGGAACTTCGCTTCCGCACCGAGCCGGGTGAGTTTACCCTAAAAGCGGGAAAAGAGACTAAAAGCCAGGTGAGTCTGTACATCAACGGCGAGATGGACTGGTCTATTCAGGAAATGACCAAGCTGAATCTCCTGGAAGATTACCTGGATATCCGTCTTCGGGAGGTGTTACGGGAAGATACGGGTGGCACCTATGGGGTGCGTTTAAATCTAACTTCCCGGAGAGCCCCTGTACCGGAATACAGCCTGGAAATCTCCTTTGGCACTTCCCCAGATCGTGTCTCTGAACTGGTAAACCTCCTGTTGGAAGAACTGCGCCGTCTAAAGCGAGATCCTCCCCTAGAAAGCGATGTGGCGAAAATCCGGGAACAACGTCTCCGGCTGGTTGAGCGGGGACGAAGGGAGAATAGTTTCTGGCGGTTCTTTCTTGCCCAAGAGCTATACTATGCAGAGGTAGATTCCCTAGGCCGTGCAGTGCAGACTACTGCTTCGCTTGCCTCCCCGACTCTATCTGCCACAACCGGTGCCGAAGGGAAGCAGCCGGTAGCGGCAAAGTCCTCAACAGGCTCAGCCGGTACCGGAGAATCTTTTACCGGCACCCTGTTTGAAGTATGGGAACAGGCAGCCCGGGCCTTAACTTCCCAGGCTTTACAGGAGCGAATACAGAAATACTTTCTCGAGGATCGGGTGCTCCTGTTTCAACTTTTGCCAGAAGATCCGTAAAGAAAAGCCTTGTATGAAGAGCCCTCATCCTTTCTTCTGGCGCCCATTAGGCAGCTACCTACACAAATAGACTTATTGAGGATCTTCGGCTGCCAACAACTTTAGCGAAGCCAACTATCTCCTGATCCTAGAAAAGACGGGTATTTCGCTTTTTGCCTTCCTTCTGCAAACCTTGAGGCCTAACCTAGGTTGCGGGGGGATTGTTAGCCTGGTAGCCGAGCTTTCTGTCCCCCTTCGAAAAGCCCTGAGCCAAAACCCGTGGATATGTCGGTTTCTTCTATCGCCCGCTTCAATACTATTTACGCTATTCTTGCTATACCTAACTCTTGCTTTGACTTTAGAATTTTAAAGGCGTACCGGCTCCAAGAAGGAAATAAAATCCGCCAAAAGTAGTATCTTTATCCTTCAATACGAGGGTTAGCGTGTGGGTGTACCGTATTTCAAAAATGATGGAAAGGCTAGTAAGGGGAACAGAATAACCGCCTCCTGCCACAATTCCCGTTACTACCCCGTAATAGGGAGATTGGGAAAAGGTTGACTCCGAGTTGCCTGTGCGTAGCCGGCTGTCGATCTCGGTAAGGAATAGATTCAGGGAGGGTCCTACAAAAGCATACAAGGCCCCGAGGTTTACCGGGTAGTGTACCTCAAAGCTTAAAGGGAAATGCAGTACCCGGCTTGACACATCCAGCTCTTTATTTAAACCTGAGCCAGCCCCCCCGGGTCTCATAAGCTGTACTTCCGGCCTAAGCGCAAAGACAAGGGTTTTCCAGTTCATAAGGGGTACACGGAAGTACAAACCATAGAGAAAATCGGATGTGTTGCGCGTCTCCATCCCTGCTGCCTCTACGTACTTTTCAAAATCCGACCCTCCAATCCACTGCACTCCTACACCAAAACTTGCCCCGGTTTCCATGTCCAGGGCAGGAATAAAGAAGGAGAGGCTAAACAGGAACAGTCCCACCATCCCCCAACGCAAAACCCTTCGAGATACAATCCCGTACCAATGGGGAGCTACCAAGGGTCGTGTCCACACAATTTTCATTCCACCCCTCCTTCTGTGCACCCGAGGGAATCGAATATACACGGGTTATAGGCTCCCTCCAGGCTTTCTATTGCCGCCACCCAAATGCTTGCCTCTTTTTGTCCCTTGCTATCCGAATTATATCCCCGTTTTCTTTATAAACCCTTTTTATAAGCCCGGGCTTGTACTCCCACAGATAGCCCATAGAGGTTCAAGAAACCCGTAGCATCTTTATGATCGTAGGTACTTTCTCCAAAGGAGGCCAGGTCCATGCTATAGAGGGAGTACGGAGACTTTCGACCCGCGGGAATAATGTTTCCTTTGTAGAGGGCTAACCGAACCGTGCCAGTAACAAACTGGGAGGCTCGTTCCATAAAAGCTTCGAGGGATTCCCGGTACTGGGTAAACCACTTACCTGAGTAGACGGCCTGCGCATATAGGGGGGCCAATTGATGCTTTAAGGCAAGTGTGTCAGCATCAAGGGTAATCATCTCTAATTCCCGTAAAGCGTGGTAGAGTAGGGTTCCCCCGGGTGTCTCGTACACTCCCCGGCTCTTCATTCCTACTACGCGGTTTTCCACCATATCCATCCGGCCAATGCCGTTTTCTGCCCCCAGTCGGTTCAGTTCTTTTAGCAACTCTACCGGATTCGGGCGGGTTCCATTGAGGCCAACAGGGAAACCCTTTTCAATTTCCAGGGTAAGCACAGTTTCTGTATTCGGCGCTTCTTTGGGACTTTTGGTAAGCAGGAACAAATCTTCTTGCGGCCTGTTCCAGGGGTCTTCCAGATCTCCCCCTTCGTGACTCATATGCCAGATGTTCCAATCCCGGGAATAGATATTTTTTTTGGAAATATTTCCCAGGGGAATACCCTGCTTCTCTGCGTACTCTATAGCCTGCTCCCGGCTTCTGATGTTCCACAACCTCCAGGGAGCAATTACTTTTAAATGAGGGGCTAACGCCCGGTAGGTAAGCTCAAAGCGTACCTGATCGTTTCCCTTACCGGTGCAGCCGTGGGCTACCGCGTCACAGCCTTCCTGCAGAGCGATCCGTACCTGATGGTAAGCTTGCAAAGGACGAGCAATAGAGGTACCTAACAGATACTTTCCCTCGTATACCGCACCTGAACGGAGAAGAGGCCACAGATACCGGGTTACAAACTCTTCCTGTACATCGAGAATATATATTTTTGAAGCTCCGGAGGCTAACGCCTTCTGTTCGATCGCTTTCCAATCTTCCTGCTGTCCCACATCGCAAGAAACACATACTACCTCAGCACCGGGGTAGTTTTCCTTTAGCCAGGGGATAATAATGGAAGTGTCCAACCCCCCGGAGTATGCAAGGGCAATTTTTTTCACTGTTTTTTTTGCTTCCTCTGCCATGGTTTACTCCTAACTATTAAGTATGATGCAGTAGAGAATAATTTTCTATACTTTTAAAGAGGTGAAAGCTCGTTCAAGGCGTTCTACCCCTTCTTCGATTTCTTTGTATCCGATAACCAGGGGAGGGGCGATTCGAAGCACATTTTTTCCTGAGCGAAGGATTAACACACCTTCCCTGCGACAGGCAGCTAGTATTTTTTTCAAGGTTTCTCCCATCTCCCGGCCTTCGGTTTCTACCACCAAACCCTTTAAGAGCCCTAACCCCCGCACCTCCCCTAATCGAATCGGCCCGGAAGAGAAACGCTGGCACAGCCCTGCAAGAGCCTGGC
>JBDNDI010000217.1:0-5034 GCA_046719195.1 Spirochaetales bacterium
ATGAATCATACAGGTATCTTAACAGGTTGTGGGGTAAGAAGGAATACCCTGATTCATCCTACCAAGGGCAGTCAATGGGTTAGGAATCGGGGGTAGCAAAGTCTAAATACTCTACACAAGCCTCTGCGTGCTCCTAATTTTTTGCCCTGGGCGGAGCGATCGAGGTTGGCCGGATGTTAAGGGTGGTTTTTAATAGAATTCGTATGGATTCCACGGCAGGTCTCCGTATTTGTTCTACTAGACTTTTTACCGCTAGTTCCCCAATTTCAATCCGGGGTACAAAAACAGAAGAGAGGGGGGGTGTCCAACGACTCGCTAGCTCTGTGTCATCAAAGGCGATTACAGAAAGATCCTCGGGTATTTGAAGCCCCCGCTGTTGCAGAAGGGGAAGCCCTTGCGAGGCATGTTCATCATTCACGAATAGAATTGCCGTCACCGGACAGGGCAAAGAAGAATCGGAAGCTAGTAATGCCTTAACCGCCTCTTCGCCGGTTCCTAAATGCACCCAGTTGCCGAAGGGAAGGCCTGCTTCTTTGAGTGCCTCTGTGTAGCCCGCCAGTCGATTTCGGGTGTATTCATACTGTTCTTTCCCCCCTAAAAAAGCTATGCGGGTATGACCCAGACGGATAAGATACTCTGTGGCTTGCCGCGCACCAGAGGCATTATCCATGCCAACGGCAGAGAAGCCAGGATACGCCATCTCCCGTGCGACAAGGACGGTGGGGATATGCTCCTGTCGTAAGGTCTCTATCATGGGATCTTCCCGCAAAGCTCCCATAAGAAGTACGCCGTCGGGCCTGAGGGATGGATCTAGCAGTAACACACTAGTGGTGTGATTAGGATGTAGGGGAGGTTGGTGAACCGCTAGGGTTAATCTACCCTGTACTTCCTCAATACCTTTATGAATACCCTGTAAGAGTTCCCGAAACACCTGGATAGAACCCATATGAGCAGGATGCAAGAGAAGGAAACGTAAAGGTTTCTTAAGGGGTTGAACAGTAGAGGGAGCCTCTTTCTGCAGGACGTCTATAGCCTCCAACACCCGTTTTCGCATGGATTCGGACACATGGGGTCTATTGTTTAGAACAAGAGATACAGTGCTTTTTGAAATCCCTAAGAAACGGGCTATTTCAGAAACCGATGGCTGCATACTTTCTCCTTCGAACAATTAGCGTTCGAATTAATTGTAGTACTAGTTTAAAGAAATGTAAATAATAATCTATTAACTTATTTTAAAAAAAAGATTTGACAGGTAACAAATGAGGGTTTAAGATTTATATAGAACGTTTTATGTTCTATTCGAATACATTTTTTAAGGAGGTTTCTATGAAGCGGTTAATTTCCTTTTTCCTGGTGCTATCGATCCTTATCGGATTTGTAATGGCAGCAGGAAAAAAAGAATCAGCGCCGGCTGCCCAACCTACTACCGTACGGTTTGTGTGGTTCACGGACGGCCCTGACAAACCCGCTATTGAGGGGTTGGTAGCAAAGTTTAACCAAGCGAATCCTAATATTAAGGTGGAGTTTTCGATTGTTCCTTTTGCTGAGCTGAATCAACTTCTTACCACCCAGGCAGCAGCCGGTCAGGCACCGGATATGGCTCGGGTTACCGAACCCTATCGATTTTTCCAGTACACTTTAGACATTCGTCCTAATCTGAAGAATGCCAATTTCCCCAAGGAGTTCATGGATGAACCGATGAAGTTGGTTACGGGTCCTAATGGCGAAGTGTATGGCATCCCACACGACTTAACCATGAATGGGCCTTTTGTAAATGTTTCTCTCTTTAAACAAGCAGGGGTTCCTCTGCCTACGTCGGATAAGGTTACCTGGGACGAGTGGATGCAGTTAGCAAAACAGGTAAAAGAGAAAACGGGAGTGCCTTTTGCTGCAACTGCTGATAGGAGTGGTCATAGATTAGATGGGTTCCTGCAATCCTACGGGGGAGGCTTTTTTACTGAAGATGGAAAGGGGCTCCGTATCTCTAGCCCGGAAACTCGCAAAGGATTGGAAGATTTTGTGCGGTACCACAAAGAGGGTATTATGCCCTTAGATATTTGGGCAGGCGGTACCGGATATGTGGGAGCAAACCAGCAATTTGTAAACGGGCTGTTGGTATTTTATATTTCCGGAAACTGGCAGGTAGCTCAATTCAATGAAACCATAGGGAATAAATTTGAATGGAAGGCAGTACCCAATGCGTATATTAAACAATGGGGAGGCATGCCAGGTGGTAAGTTCCTTATTGCGTTTAAAGGAAAAGCTCCTGCCCAGGTAGTCCAGTTAATGGAATTTCTGGGTAGCGCAGAGAGCATGACTGAGTATGCTAGCAAAGCTATGTTCCTTCCTACTCGAAAAGATCTATTACAGAAAGGGATTCAGTATCCCGTTCGCAACGAAGATATGAACACCTTTATCCGGGGATTAGCCAACCTGCCTAAATCTGCCTTTGGGGACAACTATCATCTCCGTTTCGGGCCTATAGCGAATGAGGTTAGGGATAGGATAACCCAGGCCATTACCGGAGAAATTACCGTAGACCGGGCAATTGAGTTAGCGGAAACCAAAGCCCGGGAGCTGTTACGGTAGTGTTGCACTATTAATTCCATGGGTTGATACGGGTGGGGTAAATTGATTTTCTTGCCCCACCCCCCTTTAATAGAGTTCTGTTAGAATCCAGGTAACAGAGGAGGTTCCCATGCGGAAAGGGCGGGTGAGTGTAGCTCCCTATTTATTTCTGCTTCCCAATACGATCATCTTCGCTGTGTTTATCATTATTCCTGCTATTTACAACTTCTATCTCAGTATGTTTGACACCTCACCTTTCCGGCCCCATGAGTTTGTGGGTTTGGGGAACTTTCTTTACCTTCTTAAAAATGACGACCTGTTTCTCCGAGCACTGAAAAATCTCAGTATTTTTGTGCTGGGAGATGTAGGGGGGATTCTGGTTTTTTCTGTTATAATAGGTTTGTTATTGAACCAAAAGGTGATACTTCGAGGGGTCTTTCGAAGTGCCTTTTTTTATCCAGTGCTACTGTCCCCGGTTGTAGTTGCTTTAGTCTGGCAGTGGATTTTAAACAATCAATTTGGTGCTTTAAATGCTCTCCTGAATCAATTAGGAATGAAGAGTGTCCCTTGGTTACTCGTTCCCCACTGGAGCCGGTTTTGGGCTATCTTCGTACATCTCTGGGCTACCTTAGGTTTTTATTCCTTAATTGTGTTAGCAGGATTACAGTCTATACCCGCAGAGCTGTACGAAGCGGCTACTGTGGATGGCGCAGATCGAAAGCAGCAATTCTTCTTTATTACCTTCCCTTTATTATTCCCTACTCTAATGACAGTGGTAGTGCTCAGTACCATACGTGGTTTTGAAATATTCGACCATGTGTACATCCTTACGGGGGGAGGGCCGGGTACTGCCACGTTAATGGTAGTACAGTATATATACCGAGCAGCTTTCCAGATGGATCAGTTTGGGCTAGCCGCAGCAGCTTCCTTTTTCCTGTTTTTAGTGATTTTTTCACTGACCTTGTTTCAATACCTATTGGGTAAACGCAAGGAAGCCATCTAGGAGGAAGACATGCGAAAGTTTCAGATAGGTGTCTATGCCCTTCTTATTCTGGGCGCCCTTCTTATGTTTTTTCCTGTACTTTGGGTTATTCTTTCTTCTTTCAAGGGGCTAACTGAAATTTACCGGATTCCTCCTACCCTATTTCCCAAGAAATGGATCTTTACCAACTATACCGGTGCTTTACAACAGTTCCCCTTTCTACGCTATCTATGGAATAGTGTATTCGTAACTCTCACTGCAACAGGGTTAACTCTTCTTATCAATTCCATGGCCGCTTTTGCTTTGAGTAAATACCAGTTTCCCGGAAGGAATGCAATTTTCATCACTATGCTAGGCACTCTTATGGTGCCCTTACAGGTAATTATGCTTCCTGTGTACCTGGTTATTGCCCGACTGGGCTTGGCCAACACCCTGTGGGGAATTATTATACCGCCCGCAGCCACACCCACCGGAGTATTTATCCTTCGGCAATACATGCTTACCCTAGCCGATGAATTATTAGACGCAGCTAGAATCGATGGCGCTAAAGATTTCCGCATCTACTGGCAGATTATTCTTCCCCTTACCACGCCGGCTCTAGCCGTGCTGACTGTGTTTTCTATAATGTGGAGATGGAACGACTTTCTCTGGCCCCTTATCGTAATTAACCAGGAACGACTATTTACTATCCAACTTGCCCTTGCTCGGTTTCGAGGAGAACTGGTGGTGGATTGGCATTATGTGTTAGCTATGACGGTAATGTCGATTCTACCCATAACGTTTGTGTTTGGTTTCTTGCAACGGTATCTAGTGCAGGGAATTGCCTCTACAGGCCTGAAAGGATAGGTGCGGTTGGCCGGTGAAACGTACTTTGGCAGCCTAAGCGGACGCCAACCGGTTGCAAAAAGGATAGGTGCATGATGCAAGCAAAACGTCTAGTGTTTTCGGCCGTAAAAAAAGTGGAATGGGAAACTTTTACCCTACCGGATACGGTAGCCCCTTCTGAAATACTAGTGCAAGCGGAATACAGCCTTATTAGTCCCGGAACAGAATTGGCAATATTTACTGGTTCCCATATTGGGTTTACCATGGAAAAGCCCCCCTTTCCTTTAATTCCTAGTAACCCGGGGTATGCCCTGGTGGGTAGGGTCCTTGAAGCGGGCGAAAAGATCGCGCCCTACTATAAAGGCAAGAGAGTCCTGGTGGAAGCTCCCCATGGCACGTATGCCCTGGTAGAGGTTAGGCGAAATCCACCTGTCCTATTACCCGAAACCCTAGACCCAAAAGTGGCACCCTTGATTCGAATGGCAAAAATTGGAATTACCGCCCTGCGTATTGCTCCGCCCCAATTAGGAGAAGGGGCATTGATTTTTGGCCTTGGTCTGGTGGGACTGCTTTGTGCACAATTGTACCGACTATCCGGAGCTAAGCCTGTGGGGGGTACGGACCGGATTCCCTCCCGGTTAACATTAGCGAAAAAGTTT